>JBGPFL010000745.1:0-3440 GCA_041483295.1 Blastocatellia bacterium
ATACTCTTAGTCCAATTTTTGATTGGGAACTAATTCCAAAATACCCTGGCCGGGCGGGCCTCCCTCCCCCCCCCTCACCTGTGACTGTTTTTTGACCCCGGGGGGGCCACGGAGGCCCGCCCGTACAGGTTCCTCGTCCCAGACCTAATTGCACCCATTGGTTAGCTAGGGCCATTGGCTAAACTGTCTCAAACAAGAGTATAAAGATTTTCGTATATGCTAATGGTTCAAGAGCTTCAGGCCGGCAAACAGACATGGGAACCTTTTTCGCCTTCTACTCCGATGCAGCGAAGATCGCATTGCAGTCCATTTTTGCCCATAAGCTCCGCGCATTTCTGACCCTGATAGGGGTGATCATCGGTGTGGCCTCGGTTGTGGTTGTCGGCGCCTCAATAAGCGGGTTGAATTCGTATGTGATAGACAAAGTGACCAGGCTGCTCGGCGTAAACCATTTCCTGATCGCCCGGTTCGCCCACGTCACCAGCGAAGAGGAGTGGGAGCGCCAGTTGAAGCGCAACAAGCGGCTCACCTTTGAGGACTACGAATGGTTGCGCGATCATTGCGAGTCGTGCCAGCAGGTTGGGGCTTCGGCGAACGGGGGAGTGGACATCAAGCAGAACGGCGAAGAGATATACGGGACTCAGCTTGCCGGTGTAACCTCGAACATGGCCGATATCGAGGACAAGACCATCGCAGAGGGCCGGTTCATCCTGCCTCACGAGGACCAGGGCTCGGCAATGGTCTGCGTGATAGGAATGGACCTCAGAGAGAAGTTCTTTCCCGGCGTCGATCCGATAGGCAGAATGATCAAGCTGGGCGAGATACCGATGCGCATCGTGGGAGTGGAAGAGAAGAGAGGGTCGATATTCGGCCAGTCGCTCGACAATCACGCCTACGTGCCCCTGTCCACATTCGCAAAGATCTTCGGCCGGCGTCAAAGTCTGGAGCTTCACGGCAAGGCCGCCTCGCGGCCGCAGTTTGAGGCCGCGATCGAGCAGGCCCGAATCGCGCTCCGGAACTATCACAAGATCAAGGGCAACCAAGATGACGACTTCGGGATGGTGAACGTCGAGATGGTCAACAGCGACATCGATCAGTTCACCGGGGCCATCGCGGCGGTCGTCATGCCGATCACGCTCATCTCGCTGCTCGTAGGCGGGATTGTGGTGATGAACATCATGCTGGTGAGCGTAACTGAGCGCGCTTTTGAGATAGGATTGCGCAAGGCCGTGGGCGCCAGGCGGAGTCACATAATGCTTCAGTTTTTGATCGAGTCCGCCATACTGACCTCACTCGGCGGCGCGCTGGGGTTGGGCCTGGCAGCAGGGCTTGCGTGGTTGATCGGGGCGACGACTCCAATTCCGATGACGATAACCATCGGCTACGTGGTGCTCTCCCTGAGCGTCTCGGGTGGAATCGGCATAATCGCGGGGATCTATCCTGCCTTCAAGGCCGCCCGGCTCGATCCCATTACTGCGTTGGGCAAGAACTGAAAGGGCTACCGCATGAGGCTGCGATCATTCATACCGAAGGAGACTATTATGATGGCGCTGGACAATGTCCGCGCCCATAAGTTCAGGAGTTTCCTGACAACTCTCGGAGTGGTCATAGGCGTGTGGGTGGTCATATTGGTTTCGTCGATCCTGACGGGGCTCCGCACCAATCTCATTCATTACATCGAGGATTACGGAACAAATAACATCTACGCTTTTCATCTCTCGACCGGCTTCTCAGGACCCCAGGACAAAGAGGAGCGGACTCGAAAGCCGCTCACTCCCGACGACAGCATCGCTATCCGCGAGGGCGCTCCGGCTGTTGAAGACGTGTCCAACGTGGGATTCATCGAGTGGGGCTTCGATAAGACGATTACCTATAACGGGCTCACATATAAGAGGGGAAACCTGCAGGGCGTCTCTGCCAACTACGCTGAGGGCTCGAACATGGTGTTGAACGAGGGCCGTTTCATTAGCGAGATCGACGATGAGCACCGCCGCAACGTGATGGCCATCGGCGTCAATGTAGCCGAGGCATTGTTCCCTCACCGGGCGAACGTCGCTGGAACGCAGGTGACGATGGGCGGAAAGCCCTTCGAGATCGTCGGCGTGCTTGAGAAACGAAAGACCGGCATCTTTGGCGAGAATGAGGAAGACAACGCCATATTCATACCGTTCAGAACTGCTCGCAAGCTTTCGCCACAAAGCGAGTACATGATGCTCGTCATCCGCGCGAGATCAGGCCAGATGCGCCAGGCGCTCGACCAGGTGGAAGAGATACTTCGGCGGCGACGCGGGGTAAAATACAACGAGCCAAACAACTTCGATCTCGGCACGGCAGACCGGCTCATCGAACAACTGGATAACATAACTGCGGGAGTCGGAATAGTCGCGATCGCAATCTCGAGCGTCGGGTTGCTGGTCGGCGGCATAGGCGTGATGAACATCATGCTGGTGAGCGTGACTGAGCGAACACACGAAATAGGGATACGCAAGGCGATCGGGGCGCGGCGAAGAGACATCGTCAACCAGTTCTTGTTTGAGGCGATAACGCTGACGCTGCTCGGCGGAATTCTGGGCGTAATCCTGGCGGTCGCCGCAAGCCGGATAATCATCCTGCTCATCCCAACGTTGCCGGCAAGCATCCCTCTTTGGGCGGTCATAGCAGGCCTTGGAGTTTCGATAGCGGTGGGACTTGTCTTTGGAGTGTGGCCGGCCAGGAAGGCCTCTCGGCTCGATCCGATCGAAGCTCTCAGGTATGAGTGATCTTTTCCAGAGGCCAGTCCTCTCCGATGATTCGAAGGCAAAGCCGCTCAAACTTGTCAGGACCGACGTAGCGGTTGCACACAACTGCAAAGCGCTGAAGGCTCCGGCTTGGCGTACTGACGCGGATAACATCGAAGTCGTGAGGCGCAATCTTGAGGTGGACTACACGCATCCCCTGTGGACTCATGTTTTCGGTGCGTGCAATCTCGCGTCCCAGACATTTCATCGCCTCGGTGTAGTACTCGATCCATACTGCTTCCGAACGATTCTCGCGCGGCCACCTTCGCCGCTCGACGCCGGTCCACGATGTCGGATCGAAGGTTCCCCACGGCTTGTCCAGGTAACCGTCGGGCGGCTTCTCATCCAGGAACTCGAAGCCGACCGTCCTGAGCCCGCCCTTGGGCGGCTCCACCCGCCTGACCAGAGCGTACACATTGTAGGTCGAACCCAGGTGACTGCTGTGCCGCAGGTTTGATGGGAGCGGCAAGGCCAGGTTCAGAACCATGCCGAGCTGAACGCGCCGGCGCATCCGGACCCTCGCACCCGTCTGGCTCACATCAAGCGTCTGGGTTAGCTCATGCCAGCGGCCGAACTTGCTGTCATAACCGGTGACCTTCACAGGCATCGTGAGCTTGAATCGCTCGAACTTGCGGCGGTTCTTGATCCAATTCGAGGGATCAT
>JBGPFL010000746.1:0-3434 GCA_041483295.1 Blastocatellia bacterium
ACCAGATCGCCCTCGAGATAGCCGGTCAATTCATAGTCGAATGAAGCGTAACCTCGCGACAGCGATTTCAGCCTGTCATAGAAATCCAGCATGATCTCGCCCAGAGGCAACTCGTACGTCAGCAGGACCCGCTTGGGCGTGAGATACTCGAAGCCGAGTTGTGTGCCGCGCTTCTCTTCCAGCAGGGCGAACAGCGGACCCACGTAGTCGTCGTTGCTCATTATCATTGCGCGAATGATCGGCTCCTCGATCTTCTCGATCCGTCCCGGATCCGGAAGTTTCGATGGGTTGTCGATCTCCATTACCTCGCCCGCAGTCGTCGTCACTCGATATCGCACATTCGGGGCGGTCGTGATCAACTCCAGGTTGAATTCGCGTTCCAGCCGTTCCTGGACTATCTCCATGTGGAGCAATCCCAGGAAGCCGCAGCGGAAGCCGAATCCAAGGGCCGACGAAGCCTCCGGCTCGTAGAAGAACGACGAATCGTTGAGCCTTAGCTTGTCCAGCGCGTCGCGCAACTCCTCGTAGCGATTCGACTCGATCGGGTAGAGACCGGCGAAGACCATCGGCTTTATCCGTTTGAACCCCGGGAAGGGGGTCAAGGTCGGGCGCGCCGCTTCAGTCACCGTATCGCCGATTTCGACGTCGGACACCGTTTTGATCGAAGCCGCGAAGAAGCCGACTTCGCCCGCGCTCAACTCATCGATCTCGCGCGGCTTCGGAGTCAGCACTCCCAGCGTATCGACCTGATACTCCTTGGCGGCGTCCATCAATAATATGCGCATTCCCGGGCGGATGACTCCGTCAATCACCCGCATCAACACCACAACCCCGACATAGCTGTCGAACCAGGAATCGAAGATCAGCGCCTTGAGCGGCGCGCTCGCGTCTCCCGCGGGCGGCGGGATCTCGCGCACGATGGCTTCGAGAACTTCGTCGATGCCGATCCCCTGCTTCGCCGAAATCATCAGCGCATTGTGCGTATCCAGGCCTATCGTCTGCTCGATCTCTTCACGCACTCGTTCGGGCTCCGCGCCGGGCAAGTCGATCTTGTTGATGACCGGGATCAAGTGAAGGCTGTGGTCGAGCGCGAGGTAGGTATTGGCAAGGGTCTGCGCCTCTACGCCCTGGGAGGCATCGACGACGAGCAGAGCGCCTTCGCAGGCCGAGAGAGAACGCGACACTTCATACGAGAAATCGACATGGCCCGGCGTGTCGATGAGGTTCACCACATAATCCCGGCCGTCGCGAGCCTTGTAATTGAGCCGGACCGCGTGAGCTTTAATCGTAATGCCGCGCTCGCGCTCGAGGTCCATTGCATCGAGCACCTGCTCGGACATCTCGCGCTGCGTGAGCGCGCCGGTGATCTCAAGCAAGCGGTCGGCAAGGGTGCTCTTGCCGTGGTCGATGTGCGCGATAATCGAAAAGTTTCTTATCTGTAAACGGTCGGTCATTAGCTACTTCACACAGATCAGGCGACGTTCAAGTATAGCAGTACGCTTGGAGGCAGGGGCAAATGAATTACCCAACGGCGGGCGAGCTGGGTGCGTATGAAGACGTGAGTCTCATTAACACCTCGATTCATCGACGTGGCGGAGGGCATTGGATTGTCCTTGAACTGTTTCAACAGTTTTCGACGCCGCCTTTGGAAACCGTTGAAACGGTTCAAGACTAAGCGCGTTACCCCCCAACACCTCACTTGAAGTGGGGTGTTAATGAGAGCAGCGATCAGCTAGTCGAGGGAAGAGATGCGCGTCAACATTCCGCTCTCAGACAGGTTTCCCTTCTTAATCACAACCAGGCGAGCTTGCTTAAGGGACGTGAGGCTCTGGGAGATTTCACCTGGCGGGTTCGCGTCTTTGAGGCGGGATGAGACTTTTCAGCGGCCTGTCGTGAGCTAATGCCCGGAAACGATCACTTCGCCAGGTCGCGCGCCATGAGGGCGGCTCCAATCATACCGGCCTGCGGTCCCAACTGAGCGATCACTATTTCGCAGCTACTGAACGAGGGGGGAAAAGCGCGGCGGCGGGTCTCACTGATAGTCGGCTTCAGAATCAGATCGCCCGCCTCCATCACTCCGCCGCCCATGACTACCATCTCGACATTGAGCAGGTTTATGACGGCGGCGATGGCGATGCCCAAAAACATTCCCGTGCGTTCCATCATCACCTGGGCCATCTCGTCGCCATCACGCGCGGCGCGGGCGATGTCTTCGGCGGTCAACTCGCGGTCGCGAGGAATCGCAAGGCGCGAAAGAGAACTGGTGCGATCGCGGTAGAGCCGCTCTCTTGTCCGGCGCACGATGTTCGGGCCCGACGCAATTGTTTCAAGGCAGCCGATATTGCCGCACGCGCATTCGATACCTTCGGGATCGATTGTCATGTGTCCGAACTCGCCCGCGAAACCGGCCGCTCCGCGATATATCTGTCCATTCATGATCAGTCCGGAGCCGATGCCGGTGCCGAGCGTGACGAAGAAGACCTCGCGATGTCCTCGGGCAGCTCCGGCCTGCAGCTCGCCGTAAGCTGCCGAGTTTGCGTCATTGTCCAGCGCAACCGGTAGTCCCGTCTCCCGTTCCAGCTCGCCTATCAGGTCAACCTCGGCGAGAGCGGGAAGGTTGGTCATGACTTCTATGCGGTTGGTCTTGCGGTTCACCAGGCCGGGAATGCCTAAGCCCACGCCGGCGACGCGGTCCCCGCTGATTCTGTCCTCGCGAAGAGAGCGAACAGCTCCGACTATCTGCTCGAACAGGCGGTCCGATCTCTCCCGTTCGGTCTCGATGCGGATTCCCTGAAGGATCTCACCCACTCCACTGACGAGCGCCCCCTTAAGCGTTGTGCCTCCAAGGTCTATGCCGATGAAGACCGACTCGCTCTCATTGATCTTGGTCATAAGGTGCCCTCGGGCGGCCCAACGGAGCCTGCGATAAGGTGATACGCAGATCGCCCTTTACCTGGTTATTCCTAATGCCGTCGCGGCTCGTGCATCCCGGAAGTTCGAGGTCTATGCGGCGGGTTGAGAATAACAAGGCTCGAAAGGGATGTCAATTTTAGCCAGTTGCGCTAAAATCCACAGGCTCCCGGAGTTGCGTAGTTTCGAGTCCCTGGTTTGGAGTATTTTCGTGGAGCAAAAGTCCGAAGCTACAGACCGAAACCGGAACCCTGAAACTACACGATGTACGAGTTATTGCAAAGATACGGCCTGTGGGCGGTCTTTTTCGGCACGATGATCGAAGGCGACCTCACCCTGCTGTTCGCGGGAGTCCTGGCGCGTGCGGGAGTGTTCAGCTTCGGCGAGGCGCTTCTGGTAGGCACCGCCGGGGGCTTTGTCGGCGACACGATCAGCTACCTGATCGGCGCGCGTTTCAGGGGGAAGGCCCGAGCGCTGCGATTCTATACGAGGGCCCAGCCTCGCGTTGAAAAGCTCATGCGCAA
>JBGPFL010000747.1:0-3429 GCA_041483295.1 Blastocatellia bacterium
GAACAATATTCCTTCTTGCTTGACAAAAAAACGACTTCTCCTTACTCATACGAATGGGTCGATTCACTCCTGCCTATAGTTGATACACTCGAAACAAAACTGTATCGCTGGTCACCCGATTCACTTTATTATGCAGACATATACAGTTATGCCTTCAGTGTAACTTTAGATGGAAATTCGGTTATCCTCGAAGGCAATGACCCGGAGTGTGCGGTGTTTCTGGCTTCAACAAGGGAAAAGAAGAGGTATCGGCTTTCATTTGGTGGCTCTATGACATCCTTCGACGATGTGGCATGGCTGAACACCAGATGTCTTGCTGTTACCGGAACAGATGGATCAAGTTATGACTCTATGTACAATTTCGTTTTTGTGTACGATCTTGAGAATAAAAGGAAAGTTTATTATTCCGGCAAAAGTTATCCGCGGAAATGGGATACTGTTCCATTCCTTAAAAGAAAAGTAGCCACGTTGATCTTTGGAAAATGAAGAATCGGTTTCTGAGTTTATTCTCGAAAAGTGTCATACAGATCTCACCGATTTCACAGATAAATTTATTGCCGTCTGCTTACCGCCTACTGCTTACTGCCTACCGCTTACTGCCTACTGCTTTTCCTCCGGTAGCCGATCTGTTCGGCGATCTCACGCGCAGCCTCTTTTACGGCTCTTGCTGCCCTGGTCAACGCCGACTTGTCCATCTGGGTCGTGGTTCCACCTACCCCAACCGCTGCCACTGCTCTACCGAAGTTATCGAGGACCGGCGCGGCGACACAGCGCGCCCCGACGTTGTTCTCCTCGTCATCAAGGGCATATCCCTGATCGCGCACCTTCGATAATTCTCGCAGGAGCTTCGCGTGAACGGTGATGGTCTTCGGGGTCTTCTTCTTCAGGCCGCGCTGGTTGAGTATTACTTCAATTTCCGCCTGAGGCAGGGCCGCAACCAGCGCCTTGCCGACCGCCGTTGAATGGACATCGAGCCGCCGGCCGATCCAGGTGTCGATCCTGATGAAGCTGAGCGATTCGGCTTTCTCGAGGTAAACGGCCTCTCCGTCATCAAGCACGGCAAGGTGGGCCGTCAAGCCGGTGAGTTCAACCAGCCGTCGAAGGACGGGCAAAGCGACATCCCTCAGGCCGACGCTGGTCTGCGCTCCGCGGCCGAGGCTGAGAACCTTAAGTCCCAGTTTGTATTTGCCGGTGCCCCGTTCGCGACGCAGATAGCCCCGGTTTTCGAGCGTTCGGAGAATGTAGCTGGCGGAGCTCTTTGGAATCGCGAGCCGCCTGCTGATCTCCGAGTTCGTCATCCCCGACTCGCGCTGCGCAATGTTCTCGAGAATCTCGATCGCACGCTCAACTGCAGTCGAAGGACTCTGCTTAGTCCCGTTCATAAGCTCCTCTATCAGCGGCAAGCATCCTATTCCAGCGGCCTTCCCCCTGTCAAAGCAACCGCCCGAATATAGAATTCTGTTCAACATCCTGAACATAAGCGAAAATTCGCTGGACACCAAAAACGCGATGCCTTATAGTCACGAATCGAACAAATCGAACGGTCATTCGGTAACCCTTAAGCGGGTGGTCGACGACGGGTCAGCAACAAAGGAGAACAAGGGCTCGGGGCGGCCGGATTCTAAGACATCTAAATTGATTCACCTGGGAGCGCTCAGCTCCCACCGCAGAGGCGTAGAGAAGCGGGGCTGCACTTAGACTTGCGGGTAGGCTACGTGCGATCTCGGCAGCTTCTGCGCCTCTGCGGTGAGTGCTGAGCCTCGATCTATTTATGGGCGTCGCAATTAACAGAGAAACCCTGGTCGATCGTCGCATGAATTGCGCGCCGGGGGATTTGGATCCGATCAAAGATCTCCCCGCGGGATTCCTCGACTTCGTGCAACCGCTTCACGACGAGTTTACACCTCGCCAGCAAGCCCTTGCCGCAAAGCGGGCCACTGTTCTAGCCGAAGCTCATCGCGGCAGACTGCCCGATCACCTTCAGCCTTCCGAAGCCACCGAAAGTGACTGGAGAATCCAACTGCCCCAATGGTGCGCCGACCAGCGCAATCAAATGACCGGGCCTGCCGACGATGCCGAGCTCGTCGTGAAGATGCTGAACTCAGGCGCGCCGGGTGTCATGTTGGACCTCGAAGATTCGATGGCGAACCTTTGGCCGAACCTCACGATGGGAATCGATAACATTCTGCTGGCGTTGCGCGGCGAGCTCACCTACTTCGACGGCAAGCGCAACAAGAATGTCGCGATTCAGGAAAGCAGCCCCGTCATCTGGATCAGACCTCGCGGGCTCCATTTGACTCAAGCAGGAGTGCTGCCCGACAGGCGCCGCTTGATGTCGGCTTCGCTATTCGACGTAGCAATGGTCTTCTACCAGAGCGACCCGGAGCGCCTCAGACATCCACTCGCCTTCTACATACCGAAGTCAGAATCCGCTGAAGAAGCGATCTGGTGGCGCGATCTGTTTCAAGCGATGGCTCTGTCGCGGGAATTGCCGGCCGACTACATCAAGTGCATGGCGCTGGTCGAATCGCACCCGCTCGCATATCAGATGGAAGAGTTCGTCTACAATTTGCGCGATCACATCGTCGGGTTGAATCTGGGCCGGTGGGATTATATGGCCAGCTTGATTCATTTCAACCTTTACAATCCGGATTGGGTGCTGGCGGACCGCAACACCATACCGCATAACGTGCCATTCTTTCAGAATCTGAGAGAACTGCTGGTCGAGATATGTCACAAGCGCTGCATCCTGGCGATCGGCGGTATGACTGCTCTCTATCCAAGCCGCTCTGATGCCGAGCTCAACGCGCGAGCGCTTAAGGTGCTGGCGGAAGACAAGAGAAACGAGGCGAGCTGCCTTATGGACGGAGCGTGGACCGGACACCCTGACCAGAACGACATCGCGGTGGGCCAGTTCCCGTCCCCAAATCAGATTCAGGAGCGCCCTCCCGGGGCTGTGCGCTATCCGGACTTGCGGCCTCTGCAGAACTCGGACGGGAAGCTTACGATGCAAGGCACTCGCAATGCGGTGCGCACCGTGATTCGCTATCGCAACGGAGTAATGAGCGGCAAAGGAGCCAGCCTCCTCGACGGTTACATGGAGGACCTTGCGACTGATCGCATCTATCGTCTTATGATCGCTCAGCGCGTTCTTCATCGAGACCGCGTTGGGATCGTCGCTGAGGACGGACACCCGATCCGACATACTCCGGAACTGATAAGTGAGATCTTCGAGGAAGAGCTGAAGCGGATCATTCGTGAATTGCCGCCTGACTCGCGCGAGTCCGTGGGTTCGAGATTCACTCGAGCTCGGCAAGTGAGCGAAGAGATGATCACCCAGGGGGAGTTCAATCCTATCTGAGATCCTGAGCACAGTAGCCACACCGAGGCAGATGAGTCACGATGAAGAACCTGTACGGGCGGGCCGCC
>JBGPFL010000748.1:0-3426 GCA_041483295.1 Blastocatellia bacterium
CCGGCGATCGGCGGGATCTGATCCACCAGCGGCAGGAGCTCGGTCGCGTCGTGGCGGTTCGCCGCGCTGAGCGAGAACGCCAGCGGGAGGCCGTGCGCGTCGGTGAGAAGGTGGTGTTTCGAGCCACGCCGAGCGCGGTCCGTGGGATTGGGGTCCGTGTGCGCCCCCCTTTTGGCGCCCGCAGCGAGGCGCTGTCCACCACTGCCCGCGTCCAGTCGATCTGGTCCGCGGCCCGCAACTCGTTGAGCACCGTGCGGCGGATTCGCTCCCACACGCCGGCCGCCTGCCAGTCGCGCAGCCGGCGCCAGCACGTCATCCCCGAACCGCAGCCCATCTCCTGCGGCAGGTACTCCCAGGGGATGCCGGTCCGGAGCACGTAGACGATGCCGGTCAGCGCGGCGCGGTGCGCGATCGGTCTGTGGCCCGGGTATCGCCGCCGCCGCGGCTTGGGTGGGGGTAACAGCGGCTCGATCAATTCCCACAGCGCATCATCCAGGATCGGTTTGGCCATCGTCGGACCTCCTTGTCCACCGACCAGTTCTACCACCACGCGTGCTGCCGTGCACGCTTTCTGTTAGGAGCTCTTAGCCATCTCGCGAGCCTCCTGAGTTGCACTTTCGTGGTCTACCGTCTGCAAGGCTCCGGGCATGGTCGAAGCTCAGCGTTCATGTGCTGGCCTGGGCGCCAGGCAGAGGGTACTTGACCGGTGGGTTACAGGAAAACTGATTTGAATGGCATCTCAAGACCAAGCTTGACCTATACGCCACCAGCGGCATGAGTCTTCTGTGAGACCGTCGTGCCCGCAGCGGTGGACGGTAAGCAACGGGAACCAGGATTCTTACGAAGCCTGTCCGCCGCCTCTCTCCCATTCCCGCAGCATTTCTGGCGTTACGCGCTCCGCCCTCTTGAGCAGGTCCTCAAAGTCCCTCTCAGCGTTACTGACGTGGGCCGGGTTTTCCACTTGTATGAAGCATGGGCGGGACAAGGCTGGCGCAGCCGCATCAAGGCGGCCGCCTTGCACCGTGAACACAGCTTCCTCCCTCGCCCACTCGGTCAAGTCTTCCGGCAACTTGAGAAGGATCGCAATGAAATCCATCTCCTGGCGATTGAGCTTGTCGCCAAAGTTGTCTGAGAGAAACCGATCAAGTTTCTTCGGATCGACATGCGAGCTGCTAAATTGTCGGAGTCCACTAAACGGAATGCCTCCGATGTACTTCATGATTGGGGACGCCACTTCCGATATCACTCCAACAGGGTCGCCCTTCAGAACGTCAACGACAATCTTTAGAAGTCCCGTTCCGAACTCCGCTTCAGAGATATCGTCCTCCGGCGAGAACTCATTCAGTTTCTGTAGAGCGTCAGCGGCCTTCGCTCGGTCCTTCGTGTCCGTGCCGTTCGCCAGATCCCAACATCGGACCATCCACTTACGGAAGTTCTTCATCGCCGCACTGTTTCGGATCTCTAGGATGGTCCTCATTAAATCGCGCCGATTCGCACTGTCATTCAGGACCCGCGTGGCAAATACGGGCGGAAGCTCCGGGAGCATAGGGAGCCCCTGCCCCACGAAGGAGTTGAGCTTTCCCATCCTAGCCCGGATGACAGCTCGCAATCGACGCCCGGGGATGTCCGACATGGAGTATGTCGCTTGGGGCGTCGGCACTCTTCCCCGCCTCACACCCAAGTAAAGGTGCTCCGCGGCGAATACTGGTTTGAAGCTCTGTGCTCCAAATTGATCTATCGCTTGCTCGATGAAAATAGCGTCCAGATACACCATTTCGTGGGATATGGTCAGCGTGTTGTTCGGGTAGACACAACGGATGATGAACAACGGGTGCGTCTGCATTGCTACCGGGGTGATCGTCTGAACGACTCGATTGTTGACTGCAGCTGCGTCGACTTCAATCTTCGTAACTGATGAAAAGATCTGTGCCTTGTCGAGTAGATCCCGGCTGGCCTTTGTTGCTCCGCACACCGCGTCGCGGGCCGCGAAATAGTTGCCCTCTAGATAGGCGCAGCCGGTGACGAAAATGCGTTCATTGAACAGGATAACTTTGATGAAGTTATCCAGGGTCGCCAACATCGAGGCACTAATCCATCTCTCTGTGTCGCGACCTTCTTCAAGAACCCCGATAGTTGTTGTGGCGTTCTCGTATGCGTAGCCAGTCATGACCGCGTCCAATGGCTGCATGGAATACATGGCAAGTCTCCCTGGAGAACGTCACCGGGACCCTAGAGCGCATGACGCAAGATGCCGACGGGTTCCAGCACCTACCGCCACCCGCCATAGTTAGGTCTGGAGAGGCTATTATGCGGCCAAGATCTCCTGATTCATCGAGTTCGATACCGTTCGACTCTAGCGCCTGTAGCCAGCCTGCATTCAGGATCTTCACTCCAGCCGAGATCGAGGAGCTTCGCCGCCTCGTCAAAATGGGTCAGTGGCGTCGACCTCACCGCCGAAAAGATGGCAGCCCTAGCCGAGCAGCTCTTGCGTATGCTGCGCATCGTCCGTGATGTCGCGACGAGAAACCGGCCATCCAAAGAATGCGAGAACGCTCCACCTCCAAACGCCTGTGCTGAGGGGGATGTCCCGGCGACGGCCCCACTTATGGTGGCCTGTCCAGTCGCCTCTCGAATTAGGGCCATCGGATGAGCTCCGCTTCCACTTCATTCATTGTTCGCGTGACATCCAGAGGATCGCCCCAGTGTCTGCGCCTTTCCGCCCCATCCAGCAGCCAGAAACTGTGAAGCGATTCGTCCGTCTTGAACATTTCGAGTAGTGCCGGCCGAGTGAGAATTCGATGAAGGCCGTGCCTAGCGATTGCCTGCGCCGCGTGCGCAGCCTTTAGCAACCGAAGGGCTCCCTCTCTCCAGGTCGCAGCTCCGACAGCCTCAATCACATCATGCAGGTGCTCTTCCGAACTGCGAAGCATGAACATCTCTCGAGCCAGTTCATGGTGTCGTGGACCGAGGAAGAGTTCGGTACGGTTTACGAACTGGTTCTCTGCCTTGCCCTTGTCGGGCAGGACCAGGCCTTCAACACATCGGACGAACTGATGGACACGAACGGGCGCCCGGCCGTCTTCCAACCCCGCCCGATAGCAGGATATCGCCGATCGTAGTCGCCGGTACGATGGGCCTTCCTGAATCCTCGACAGAATGCGGCCAATGGTCGCCGCTTCGACGAGCTCGGACGACGCAACCTCGGGCCAGGGAACTCCTTCCCCCTTGGCGAGTTCATCAAGGGTGCCAATCTCGCGCACATCGGTCTCATGCTCGAAGCGGCTGCCCCGAAGCGTATTCGCGCGTCGAGCTAGTGCAAGCCGAGGGCAGGCGATCATGAGGCCGCAAAAGACCAGGATCACCTGCCTCTGGACCTGGCTGCTCTCGGCATCCAGAGCATCTGGGCCCTTGGTGGGCACCGTCGAC
>JBGPFL010000749.1:0-3423 GCA_041483295.1 Blastocatellia bacterium
AAGCTCGGGGAAGTCGCGCCCGCTTCTCACGGCGAATGACTCTCAGCGTGCCTTCAGGCATTACTTCAGTGGAGCGCCTTGCGATCCACGATGTGGTGAAGGGCGTAGGAGTCAGCCGGGCCTATCTGGTCGAGGAAGGACTGGCGGCAGCCATTGGCGCCAGGCTTCCCGTCGCGGAGATGAAGGCTTCGATGGTCGTCGACATTGGCGGAGGAACCACCTCGGTCGCCGTGGTCGCCAACGCGGGCCTCGTCGAGTCTGAGACGTTGCGAATCGGCGGACTCGACATGGACCAGGCAATCGTCGATCACATCAAGAGGCACTACCTTGTCCTGATCGGCGAGCGAACTGCCGAGCGATTGAAGGTCGTGTTGGGATCGGCAACCGACCCGCCCGCCGAACATAAGAGCGTAGTCAAAGGGCAGAACCTCAGCGAAGGAGGCCCCCAGTCGATAGAAGTTTCGGCAATGGAGATTCATCGCGCGATTGAGCCGGTCGTGAAACAGATAGTGGAATCGGTGCGACAGGTTTTGGAGCGCGTGCCGCCCGAGATTGCCAGCGATCTGCACGACCGCGGATTGATGCTCACCGGCGGCATCTCCCTACTGGCAGGGCTGGATGAGCGAATAGGCAAGGCAACCGGGCTTCAAATACAGGTTGCGGAGAGCCCAAGGCAATCGGTGGCGCGGGGCTTGATCGCACTGTATGACCAGCCCCTACTGTTGCGACGAGTCGCGCGGAATGTCGAGCTCGGCTGATACCTTCGTTTAACGTTCCTCGTTCGTCGTTTCTCGTTGTAACACGGGGAATTCAAAACCGATCGAGAAACGAGAAACGTTTTCTACTGCCAGTCGTCGTACCATCCCTTTCTCGGCCTCTTCGCAGCAACCAGATTCGCCAGGAACCTATATACCTTTGGGTTTCGCGCGCGCAGTTGATCTCGCAAGTCGAAGCTCGCATAGATATAGGTTCCCTCTCCAAAGCGAGCGACGAGTAGAGCCGATCTTTCGGGTGCCTGGCTCGAGTCTGTGGATCCGAGCAGAGATGTGTACTCATGGGCCCACACACCAGGACAGTCTTTCACAATCCAGTTCTCGAAATCTTTCTCATCCATCTTGTTCGGCTGTGACATCAGAACATGATCTCTGGCAAGCACCTTGATGGGTTGAGCAGATCCCGAACTGGAAAGATTGATCGGGAAGGGAGCAAGCCCGAGTTGACCAGATTGAGCCTTCCAGTCATCGGCCGTTTGGCCGAGCACCACGAGGTTGCCGCCCTTTCGGACGTAATCTAGCAAGCATCTGTTCGCCGATGCGAGATCGCGCCGGACCGAGTACGCGAAACTGTCGATGACAATCGAGTCGAAGCGCGACAGTTCAGAGCACCCCGATGAGCCCGGAAGTGCGGCGTCGCCATGTTCCTGAACGCGCAGTTCATCCAGCGATATCTCGCGGGTGTCGGCGCCCAGTTGAGACAGCGCGACTAACATCTCCGAGTTCGACCCTCGGATGAATCCGACCGTGGTTCCAGAAGTGACTTCGAAGTCCGCTCCTACTACCGCGATCTTCACCGACGCCAACGGATTGGGCGGCGCCGGCTTCTCACGCCTGAATTCGATCAAAACGTCAGGCGCAAGAGGAGGCTGAAGAATCGGCAGCTTCAGCCTGAGCTCGACCTCGACCTCTTCGTCCTCGCGCGCGAACTCGATGTGAGCAGGCTCATAACTGTCCGCCGTTATCGCGAGGGGGACAACCCACAGAGCGCCGGCGAGCCGCCCGGGAGTTCGGTTCCGCACCCTGGTGACGAACGTCGTTTCGCGCGGCGTTGCCCAGTCTCGGATCAGAGCAAACGAAGGCGTTACTGAAATCTCAACAGGCGAAGCAACGTCGTACCTGACCATCGCGGGCAGAATGATAAAGGTTTGACCGATACCCACCTCGGCATAGACAAAGATCTCGTTGCCAAAAGAGTTGGTCGATTGCGCCCCCGGAAGCCCCGAGCCCAGTGGATAGTAGTCCTGCTCCGAGAGATGCGCGGAGTGAGGGAGAGTCAACGAGGCGTTCTGCGAGACTTCGTACTCGAAATCGCGCGAAGCTGTGCCTGCGGGTGGGACCGCAACCCCTTCCGATGCCGTCGGGGTCGTGTTCTTGTTTGAGTCCGCCAATGAAGCCGGCGTGCGAAAGACTACGGGCAGCGCCCCATCGCTGCCGTTGTTCAAAACCAGACGGCAGGTGACCTTCTGGCCGGGAACCAGGACGTCATCCGAAATGCCGATACTAAAGTCGAGTCCGAGGGCCAACGCGATCGCCCTTTCGAGAAGCTCCCTGAATCGCAACACGCGAGAGAATTCGGTCCCGTAGCGCTGATACAGCTCATCCGCGGATCCCTCAACTCGCTTCTCGAGCAGTTTTTCGCTGAGAGCCTCGACGAGCTGATCGCGTTGATTGATTGCATTGATCAAGGGCACACCCGCGACGCCGGGTGGAGCGATTGAGCGCCAGACGTTCTCAGGCAGCGGGAGGCCAGCCAGCAGTGACGCGCCTGGCTTTAGGCGTTCACCGGTTGCAGAACGCGCGAGCTTGTAGAATCTCCTGGATGGTTCTCGATTCCGGGAGGTCGGTGGCCGAGATTGGAGGGCTGCAGCGGCAAGCTGTGCATAGCTGATCCCGCGAGTGTGATCATACTCGGCCAGGTTGACCTCGACATCGGCGCTCGTCTCGTCGGCCGTCTGAAAGACGCGGCGAACCTGCCAAACCCTGGAATCGGCTTCAGGAAATCGTTTCGCGTCTGCCGCTGCTTCGAATGCCTCGATCACCAGCCGCCAGATCGCTTCCCGCCGCGGCTGCTCGTCGCTCGCTCTATGATTTGCGATGACTACGTCCGGCCGCAGGAGTCTGAATGCGCGAAGCAACCGGCTGAGTGCCTGGTCGTGTCCCCATTGCTTCAACAGATCATCGGCTGACTTTGGATCACCTGAATCTTGCAAGTCCAGAAAGTGGACATCAGCGCCGACGATGTGGGCCGCTGCCAGGGTTCGCCGAGTAGCGACAACGGCACGATCCTCCCCCGGATCAGAGTCCGCGCCCTCCAGCCTTCCTCCGCTTCTGGTGGCCAATACGAGAATGGCTCTCGCACCCAGCCTCTTGTGGTAATAGGCCAGCGTTCCCCAGTCAACATCGTCCTGGCTTGCGGCCACGCACATCACCGAGTATGGATTGGCCAGTTCTCTCAGCACCTGGTCGAGAGCTGTTATCCCGCGGTCTTCGACTCCTGAAGGTAACGAGTGCGGAAGGCAGCGAATGCCTCCGGCACCTGAACCGGAGAGAAGGGCGAGCGACAGGCAGACTAGAGCTATCAATGAAAGAACTGGTCGCATAGTCTCGATCATTCGGTACAATTCAACGCCCCGCGCCTGACTCGAGT
>JBGPFL010000750.1:0-3423 GCA_041483295.1 Blastocatellia bacterium
GCTCGTAATTGACTGCGCTCTCGGTGCCGTTGACGCGCAAAATGTAAGGCTCGTCCAAATGGCGCCGCGAGACGGAACGGATGCCGAAAGGCGAAAGAAACTCGCGCTCGTCCAGCATCACCTTCAACACCTGTCGCAGTTGATCGCGAGTGATGATCGACATCATGCGGCGTTCGCCTCGCCTTTGTATTTCCATGCGGGCCACGTTGCGAGTCAGGTCGCTTCGATGTTCGACGAACCAGTCGAGCCGGCGTTTGAATCCGCTCATATTTTCGAGCACCTCGGTCTCCAGCCCGTCCACGGCAAACAGAGGTATCAAGCCGACCATCGAACGCACCTTCATCGGAATCGCCCGGCCGTCCGGAAGTTGCAGCACATCGAAGTAAAAGCCGTCCTCGTCGTTCCACAAGCTCATCTCACTATTGCCGAGATTGTTAATGGCGAAGGCGATGTAGAGAAAATGCTCCCAGAATTTGCTGGCCACGTCTTCATAAGCCGGATCATCGCGGGCGAGCTCCAGCGCTATTGCCATCATGTTGAGGCAGTACATCCCCATCCAGCTCGTGCCGTCGGCTTGCTCGATGTGACCACCCGTGGGAAGAGGCCTGCTGCGATCGAATACGCCGATGTTATCGAGTCCAAGGAAGCCGCCCTGGAAGACGTTCTTCCCTTCGGCGTCCTTGCGATTCACCCACCAGTTGAAGTTGAGCAGCAGCTTGTGAAATATGCGCTCCAGAAACTTCGTATCACCCGATCCGCGTTGCTTCTTATCGATCTTGTAGACGCGCCATGCCGCCCACGCATGCACCGGTGGATTCACGTCGCCGAACGCCCATTCGTAAGCCGGCAGTTGTCCGTTGGGATGCATGTACCATTCGCGAAGCAATAGGATTAGCTGCTCCTTCGCAAAGTCCGCATCTATCAGCGCCAGCGGTATGCAATGGAACGCCAGGTCCCAGGCTGCGTACCACGGATACTCCCACTTGTCGGGCATCGAGATGATGTCGTCGTTGTACAGGTGCACCCATTCGCGATTCCTGCCGTTCAACCGCTCCCTCGGGGGCTCGACGCAGTTCGGGTCTCCGTTAAGCCAGGTTCGGATATCGTAGTAGTAAAACTGCTTGCTCCAAAGCAGCCCTCCAAACGCCTGCCGCATCACGTTCGCCGCGTCGGCCGACAGGTCCGGCGGGATGACCGTCGAGTAGAACTCGTCCGCCTCCTGCTGGCGCTGTGCGAACATGAGATCGAACTGAGTACCGCAGGGATCGTCGTCGGCCGATGGCCCTCCAGTGTTCGTGAGTCTGAGACGCAGGGTTGCTGTCTCACCGGGCCCAAGGGTGAGCGGATAGTACGCGGCCGCCTTGGTACCGGTAAGCTGCGGGTTCACCGCCTGCTGTCGCCCGAGCACTACGAAATCGTTGATGCCGTCCTTGACGTAAGGAGAGCCATTCGGCACGCCGTAGAGCCGCTCGGAGTTCGTCTCGTTCTCCGTGAACAGCAATTCGGGTTTTCCCTGACAGAACAGCAGGCGCTTGCCGTAGTAGTAATGGAAGAGCTCAACAACCGAAGCGTTCTTCGCGTCGAGGTCTCTGTGAAGACCGGGGCGAGGCTGAGTGGCATCCCAGGACCATGTGTTGCGAAACCAGATCGTGGGGACCAGATCTAACCGGGCGGGCTCGGGCCCGCGATTGGTGACGCTGATTCGAATCAGGAGGTCTTCAGGTGTTGCCTTGGCGTACTCGACCTGAACATCGAAGTAACGGTCTTCATCGAAAACCCCGGTGTCGATCAACTCGAACTCCAGCTCCCCTCGCCCTCGACGCCGGTTTTCTTCAATAAGTCTCTCGTAGGGAAATTCCGCCTGCGGATATTTGTAGAGGTACTTCATGTACGAATGGGTCGGGGTCGAATCGAGGTAGAAGTAGTATTCTTTGACGTCCTCTCCGTGGTTGCCCTGTTGTCCGGTGAGGCCGAACATCCGCTCCTTGAGAAACGGATCGCGGCCATTCCACATGGAAAGCGCGAAGCAGATGAACTGATGGCGGTCACACACTCCCGCGATGCCGTCCTCTCCCCAGCGATAGGCCTTCGAACGCGCTTGATCGTGAGTGAGGTAGTTCCATGCGCTTCCGTCCGGGCTGTAGTCTTCCCGCACCGTGCCCCAGGAGCGTTCGCTCAGATAAGGACCCCACCGCTTCCAATAAGCCTGGCGCTGGTTGGACTGTTCGAGTCTCTCTTCTTCTTTGGTCACGCTATTCTCCTGCTTTGCCACACGAGGCTTCGGGAGCACGCGATGAGAAACGGGACATGCAGCCAGACTCGCCACTGATTCGGGTCAGCCTCTGTCTTCGCCTGGTTTGCTGCCGAGTCGCTACCCCAACCGTTCCGTCTGAATGTACCACACACGACCCGGCCTGGTCGCGGCAGAGAATATTCTTGCTTAAACCGGCAACAGTGTTACAGTTGTGGAGCGGCACTGGATGAAGTCCCCACTGGATCCCACCCCAAAAACTGAGCCAGCATTTCCACTTTGCCGCTGAGCTTATGACGGTGAAGATTCTAACCAGTGAAGGAAATCCCTACAATACGATCGCCTCAATTTGATTTTCTGGCAGCGCTTGGAGGTCTCGGCATCAAGACGCTAAGGGGCAAGCTGGCCGTGATCATGTGCGCCGTTGGCCTGATGCCGATTGTTGCGTTGGTGTTTATTGGGCGGGGTGGCTCGCTGTTCTGGTCGCTCGCTGCCGCGGGAGTGTCGGTCGCCTCGGCGATAGTACTCGGCTCTTATGCTTCTCGGAGCGTTGAGAGATCGGTAGCGATTCTGGTGCACGCGGTCAGGCGATTTCAGTTCAGAGACAGCGGCGTTTCGGCTGAAGCAGGAACGATCGACGATTTTGACAAGCTGGCTCACGGCCTCAGCAGAGCCTCAGAGAAGCTGGACAGCCAATTGGCGGAGGAGAGAAATCGGAGCGCCGAGTTCCAGCGAACCGCGAAGGACAAGATTGCTGAAGTGAGGGAGGGGACGACGAAGGCTGACGAGACGGCCAGGGCCTACGAAGCCCGCATAGGTGAGCTTGAAGAAGAGCTGAATCGATATAAGGGACTCTTTTATGATGCTCCCGTGGGTTACCATGAATTGGATTCGAAAGGCCTGATCACCCGCATAAACCAGACGGAGTTGACGATACTCGGTTACAAAGAGGAGGAGATGGTGGGCCGGCACGCAGCCGAATTTACCGGCAACCAGAAAGCCTCCCGGGAAAGGGTGGCTGAACTGCTCGCCGGCAAACTTCCTGACGCAGCTTATGAGAGAACTTTTATTAGAAAAGACGGGAGACCGGTACCGGTACTGCTCGAAAACAGGGTCATAAGGAATTCCGACAGTGAGATAGTTGGCGTGCTTACAACGCTTCAGGACTTAAC
>JBGPFL010000751.1:0-3419 GCA_041483295.1 Blastocatellia bacterium
CAACGCTCCGCCCCGCGAGCGGTCTCCCCTGTTGGTGGCCGGCTTTGAACTGCGCAGCAAGGTCTATGAGCGAGGTCAGCTCGTCTCGAGTGAAATCAGCGGTGCTGAGAAAGTCTCTGCCTTTCAGGTTCATCTTCTTAGACTCAATCCTCGCCTCAACTCCATATCTGAGCGAGCGACGTGACCGCTCCCACACTCCACGCTCCCACTCTCCCACTCTCCCATTCTCCCATACTCCCATACTCCCACACTCCCACACTCCCACACCCCCACTCTCCCCTGCTACTCAATTCCTGATAGAGCCTCCAGAAACAGATCGATCTCCGGCTGTCGAAGCGTCAGCGGTGGAAGCAGTCTCAATACGCTCGGGTCATCTGAAAGCCCGGTTATGATCTTCTTCGCGAGTAACCCTTGTTGATAGGGTTTCGCACTGCCCCCATTGAACTTAATCCCGATCAGATAACCGAGCCCTCGCACTTCTTCAACCGACTTCAGGTTGCGAAGCTCCGCAAACAGGTACTGAGAGTTCACACGGACATTCTCCAGTAGCCGCTCGTCGCGGATCACATCGATCGTCGCATCGAGCGCCGCGGCGGCAAGAGGGCCGCCTCCAAATGTAGTCCCCAGGTCGCCCGTCTGTATCTCCGCCGCCACCTCAGCGGTCATCAATACCGCGCCGATCGGGACCCCGCTGGCAATGCCCTTCGCAAGCGTCACCATGTCCGGCACCACTCCGAGACGGCTCGCGAAGAAATACTCTCCCGTGCGTCCCATCCCGGTCTGGACCTCGTCGTAAATCAACATCGCGCCGGCTTGATCGCAGATGTCCCGCAAGCCTTGATAGAACTCCGGCGCTGCCAATCTCACGCCGCCCATCGACTGAATGGGCTCGAGGATCACGGCCGCCGTATCGCGGTCGATCAAGCTCTCGACTGCAGCGAGGTCGCCGAACGGCGCATACACGTGGCCTTCCAGCAACGGAGAGACGCCTTCGCGATATTTCGGCAGCGCGGTGGCTGAGAGTGAACCCGGGGTTCGGCCATGAAAACCGCCTTCAAAGGAGATGATCTTCAGGGCGCCCGTGAGCTTGCGAGCAATCTTCATCGCGTTCTCATTGGCCTCGGTGCCGGAGTTGGCAAAGAAGACCTTCGAGAGCAGGTCCGGCGCGACTTCGACGAGCTTCTTCGCCGCCTTCGCGCGAACGTCGTTGTAAACCAGGTTCGAATAGAAGATCAGTCGCGCGGCTTGATCGGCGATCGCCTTGACCACACGCGGGTGCGAGTGCCCGGTCGAGACGACTGCATGGCCCCCGTACAGGTCGAGATAGCGTTCGCCCTCGCTGGTGTAGACCCAAACGTCTTCGCCGCGCGTAATGACGAACGGAAACTTCTTGTAGGTCGCAACCTGATATTGCTCTTCGATGTTGATGATGTTTTCGAACTCCGGTTGTGTAGTCAAATCAAAACTCCTTTGCGCTCTTGATTCCTTCGCTCGATCTGGCTTCGCTCCATCTGGCTCGGCGAGCGCCATCTCATTAACACCTCACTTCAGTGAGGTGACCGGTCCCCGCGAGACGCCGGAACCGTTTTAACGGTTTCCCACCTTTTGTTAGCCACCGCCTTCGGAGACAGGTTCTTCATTCAGGGTTTAAGTCACCTTGGGCGGATCGCAAACCGTTAAAACGGTTTCGCGACCACCGTCCCCCACCAGACACCCCACTGAAGTGGGGTGTTAATGAGACCGACGTTGCCGCAACCTTGAGTCCCACTCTCAATTCGCCATGGCACCCTTACAAGCGCACCGCGCCCTATGGATTGCTCCCTGGAAACACGAGTCCCGAGCGCTCTTCCAATCCGAACATCACGTTCATGTTCTGAACCGCCTGGCCGGCCGCACCCTTGACCAGATTGTCGAGAGCCACAAACACGATTACTGTATCGCCGCTTGCAGCCCAGCCGACGTCGGTGAAGTTCGTGTTCTTGACCCAGTTGATGTCCGGCGAGCCGGCCACCAGTCGTACAAAGAACTCATCGCCGTAGTGACGGCTGATAAGATCGTTCACTCTTTCATCCGACAATCGCTTCGTTGTCGTAATGTAGATCGAACCGAAGATCCCTCGCACTGCTGGAATCGAGTGGGCCTGAAATATGAGCCTGCATTTCAACGGCCACTCGGGATTAACCGACGTCAACAGCTCTTCGATCTCAGGCTCGTGTTGGTGTGAGAAGGCCTTGTAGGCATAGAAGCTGTTGGCGCGCTTCGGGTGATGAGTGTTTACGGCAGCCTTCGCGCCCGAACCTGAAGAGCCGGTCTTCACATCCGCTATCACCTTACCCGTGGCGAGACGCGACGCGACGAAGGGGTAAAGGGCCAACTCGATCGCTGTGGCGAAGCATCCTGGGTTTGCAACGCAACGCGCCTCGCGAATCTGACCCCGGTTAACCTCGGTGAGACCATAGACGAACTCCTTCTGCTGAGCCATCGCAGTGTGCTTGCGCTCATAATAGCGCTCGAACACCCGGGCGTCGCTGAGGCGAAAGTCGCCCGACATATCTATAATCCGGGCTTTTGACGGGAGTAAAGGAACGATCTCCATCGCCTGTCCGTGAGGCAGAGCGAGAAAGATGCAATCGAGGCCCTCGAGGTCGCGCGGGTCCGGCATCGCTTCAAACTTAAGATCGGTCAGCTTGGCGAGATTCGGATGGACGGCGTCGACCCGTTTGCCCGCGTGTTCTCCCGCCGTGCACAGCTTGATTTCCGCATCGGGATGGAAAAGCAGTATTCGAAGCAACTCGCTTCCGCCGTATCCCGAGCCTCCCAGTATGCCGACCTTTATCACAGGACGCCTCCGAACTCTATACGTCACTCCATAGCCGCAAAGATAGGGTGCTGCACCGCACCTAATGTGGTTTCAACCGGAAGCTTCCAACTTGGCAAGATAACAGGTTGGGAAGGTGAGCTTGCTCCCGCCACGCCCAGCACTCCAAACCAACTGGAGCAAGCTCACCTTCCCAACCTGTTATCCCGCCAGGTTCTCCGCTAACCCCCAAGTAGTCGTTGACTGAACGCCGCCGCCGGAGTTCCTCACAAGACACCAGCCTGCGATTTCGTCTTCCACGCTGCCAGCCGCTGCTTGATCAGATCCGCGAGATCCTCACCACTGTTAACGGCGTTCGCCGCGGGCAGTCCGAGCTCCCGGCGCACGTAGTCGGCTCCCATCGGCGAATCGGTGACCGGTCCAGATACCACATCGATCTTCACGCCGCGCGCGGCCAAGAGTCCGCGCCCGCCCCACGTGCCCACGAAATCGCTTGCGCAGAAGACCAGCGCCGCGGTGGCATCCATCAACTGCCGGTCATCGAAGATACTCGCAACCGAGTAGCCCCCGAGTAGGCCGTCGCCCAACTCGATCACGATGC
>JBGPFL010000752.1:0-3414 GCA_041483295.1 Blastocatellia bacterium
ATACTTCTGCGTTCACCAGCCGACGTGGTCGTCCTTACAAGCGCCCCCTGGTGGACTCTCAAACACTTCCTTGGGCTCCTGGCTGCGATGACAGTACTTATACTCTCGGCGCTCGTCTGGGTAGCTATTCTGAGAGGGCGGGTGCGGCGGCAGACCGAGTTCATTCGCGGCCAACTTGAGACCGAAGCATCGTTGAGAGTGGAGGCCCAGACCGCCAACCGCTCCAAGGGCGAATTTCTCGCCAATATGAGCCACGAGATTCGAACCCCCATGAACGGGATCATTGGCATGACCGAGCTTGCGCTCGATACCGAGCTGACAGGAGAACAGCACGAATATCTGGAGATGGTCCAGTCTTCCGCCTACGCTCTGATGGTGCTCATCAACGATATTCTGGACTTCTCAAAGATAGAGGCGGGCAAGCTCGACTTGGACTACACCGACTTCAGCCTACGGGAGAGTCTGAGCAACGCCACCAAGGTGCTTGCCATTCGCGCGCATCAAAAAGGATTGGAGCTGGCGTGCGATATCCATTCTGATGTTCCGGATATGCTGGTTGGCGATCCGGGGCGCCTGCGACAGATCATTGTCAACCTTGTAGGCAACGCGATCAAATTCACTGAACAAGGCGAGGTGGTTGTCACGGTGGGAGTTGAATCCCGTCGTGAGAGTCAAGTCAGTCTGCATTTTGCCGTCCGGGATACGGGCATAGGAATTCCGGGGGATAAACTCGCGAAGATCTTTGGAGCGTTTGAACAGGCGGATAGCTCAACGACACGCCGATACGGTGGCACCGGCCTTGGGCTCGCGATATCGGTTCAACTCGTGACACTGATGGGAGGAGATCTATCGGTCGAGAGCAGCGTGGGCGTTGGCACCACTTTCCATTTTACCGCCGCCCTCAACTTGAGCAGTGTATCGCCAGCCGTTCAATCCCAGGGGGATCCCACCGACCTTCGAGGTCTTACTGTACTCGTCGTGGACGACAACTTTACGAATCGTCGCATACTGCAACAAGTGCTCACCAGTTGGCAGATGAAGCCCACCGCGGTGGACGGCGGGCCGGCCGCGCTTGCGGCCCTCAAGCACGCCGAGAATGCTGGAGATCCCTTCAGTCTGGTGTTACTCGATTTTCATATGCCCGGAATGGATGGCTTTACTGTGGCCGAGCACATCAGGCAAGACCCGGACCTCGCGAGCACGCCAATAATAATGCTGACGTCCTCGACCCAACATGCGATAGCGGACCGCGCCCGGCAACTCGCGTTGGCCGGTTACCTCCAGAAGCCTGTATCGCAATCAGACCTGCTCAGCGCGGTGCATGCGTTCGTGTGTAGCTCGGCGAATGTGCTGGAAGCGCCTCTCGCGATTGCGAATGACGAACAAGCGCCGGCTCATCGTCGATTACGCATTCTTCTGGCAGAGGATAATTACATTAACCAACAACTAGCAGTGAGAATGCTCGAGAAGCGAGGGCACTCGGTTGTCATTGCCACGAATGGCAGGCAGGCAGTGGCGGCGCATCAAAGGAGTGCATTCGACGTGATACTCATGGATGTGCAGATGCCTGAGATGAACGGCTTCGAAGCCACGGCCGCCATCCGGCAGAATGAGAAGGCAACGAATAACCGAATACCCATAGTTGCGATGACCGCGCGCGCGCTGAAAGGAGATCGCGACGAATGCATTGCTGCAGGCATGGATGCCTATGTATCAAAACCGATGCGGGCGGAGGCGCTCTTTGAGGCGATAGGAAGCATCGTTCCAGATGTTGGTGATGAGAACGCTCAAGGGTCGGATCTCGCCTGGGATGAGGTTGCTGCCGCCTCCTTGGGGCCGCTCGACACGAAAGCGCTGCTGTACTCGGTTGAAGGCGATATGGAGTTTCTCCGCAGCATTGTAGATGAGTTCCTAAACCGCTATCCGGATCAGGTCGCAACGATTCGGGATGCCGTTGCAAAGAATGACGCCGAAACCTTGTGCGATGCGGCCCACACATTGAAAGGAGTGCTGGCCGCGATTCGCGCTCGTCCGGCTGCTGAAGCCGCGAAGCAACTCGAACAGATCGGACGCTCGGGCGAACTGGCGCAAGCGAATAGCGCGCTGACAGCGTTGCATCGAGAACTCGAACTGCTCAAGCCGCTACTTGTCGAGCTGACTCTTGAATCTGTGGGCAAATCATAATCGGCTCGGAAATGCGAAATTCCCAATTCGCATTTCGCATTTCGCATTTCAATCAGACTTTGTGAAAGTGATCGCGGCGATCCTGCCATCTGCGCCGGCCGCCCACGCAGCGCGTGAGGGAGCTATGCTGGTGCCGTGATATCCCTCCTTGCCGAAACTCTTCCAGCTCGCGCCGTCGTCGGTCGAGTAGTCGCACGCTCTCTCTCCCACGGCGATGAGGGTAGAAGTATGGCCGACGTACTCGACGCAAGAGCGGAATCCGTTTGGCCGCGCCCCCTCCACCAATTTCCAGGTAACCCCTCCATCTGTAGTCCGGGCGACGTTGTTCCCGATTGCAATCGGTTTCTTGTAGTCGCCTCCGACCACGAACCCGTTCTTCGCATCCTTGAACGCGATCGAGAAGATCCCGGTCGAGTCCTCGCCGCTGATGATCGGCGTGTTCGAGACTTTCCAGGTCCGTCCGCGATCCGTTGATCTGAACACTCGAGCCGCTTTCCCTCCGGTTGCGAACCAGACGTTGTTCTTCCCTTCGACGGCTATGCAGGTGCCGCTCGCGGCGAAAGCCGCTTCGCCTTTAATCGCGGGCGGAATGCCCGCGGAGGGAACCTGGTTCCACGTCAAGCCGCCATTGTTCGTGGTGAGGAGGAGAAAGGCGTCGTTCATTGGATCGCCGAGAACGATCCCGTGTCGAGGATCCCAGAACGCGAAGGCATCGAGGAATACTCCCTGAGCCGTGTTGTTGTACTGCAGGTGCCAGCGACGCCCGCCATCAATCGTCTTGTAAATCCTGCCAGAGGTCGCCAGGAGGTAAGCCGTCTTAGCGTCGATGGCTTCTACATCTCTGAAGTCGAGCGTAGACGCATCCGGAACCGTGCCGCTAACCCAGGTTCGCCCGCCATTAGTGGTTCGGACATAGGTCCCCTTGCTGCCGCTGGCCCAGGCGATTCTTGAGCTGGCGGCGCTGATCCCGCGAAGTTGCGCGGTGGTGCCGCTGGTTTGGTGCTTGAATTGGGGATGCACTTGCGCGCCCGCGAGAAGGACGGCGAGTGCGGTCGCGGTCAATGATCTGGCAGGTACCATAGCAGTAGCCCTTCCGCCCGTACAGTCCGGGAGTCTACCAACGATTGCCATTGTTGGGTAGGAGATTCGTTTCTCGTTACTCGTTACTCGTTTCTCGTTACTCGTTTCTCGTTTCTGCTGTTTAACGGCTCCCACCAAGCTCGAAACTCA
>JBGPFL010000753.1:0-3408 GCA_041483295.1 Blastocatellia bacterium
AAGGACTCATGCACCTTTCTGTCTGACCGGTCACCGGCCCGGTGTGCGCAGCTGCTTAACGAAGGTCGCGCGGATGCCGCTTTGATCCCCGTGATTGAGTACCAGAGGGTTTCCGGGCTCAAGGTAGCGCCTGGAGCATGCGTCGCATCGCTTAAGACTGTTCGCAGTGTCGTGCTGGCTTCTCGCGTTCCTATGGCGGACATCCGTTCGGTGGCCCTGGACACCTCTTCTCGCACGTCCGCGGCGCTCATTCAGATCATTTTGAGCAGATTCTACTCGCTCACGCCCACCTATCGAGCCTGGGCCCCCGACCTGACACAGATGCTCGAGTCGAACGACGCGGCGTTGATGATCGGGGACCCGGCAATGTTGATCGATCGCTCAGCGCTGCACGTATACGATCTGGCGCTGGAGTGGCGCAATCACACAGGTCTGCCTTTTGTTTTTGCGTTCTGGGCGATCCGAGAAGACTCGAAGGTGTGGCCGGGGGAGGTTGACTTCATCAAGGGGAAGTACGAGGGCCTCGGCCATATCAATGATATTGCCGAGGAGTACTCGGGCAGCCTTGGCTTGCCCCGTGAAGACCTTGTTAGTTACCTGACAGAAAACATCAGCTACGATTTGGACGAAGAGAGTCTGCGCGGACTGGGCCTCTACTTCGACCTGGCGAAAGAGTGCGGGCTGATAAGCAAGGTGACCCAGCTAGAGTTCCTGGAATAGTTTGCTTGTCGCCCGGTCTCCCCCCTGAATCAGATCAGCTTTGGTAGTTCTCTCAAAAGATTTAGGACTCGCCCTGGTTCGTCTGCGCGACGGCATGGGTGTCCTGAGGGTGGTCGGTCGCTTCATCGACTGTGTGGGAGCCCAGTATTCTTCTTCCTTCTTCGCTGCGCGGGTCGATCGTCCGCAAATGCTTGCGACCTTGCATTTCCCAGATCGCCGTTACCTCCCCATCCTTTTCGACTGCGTGGTAGCTTAGCTCCGGTTGTGGGGTCGTCTCTGCTTCCTGCTGATCCATTGTTCCTCCTGAGTAGTGTTAGTGAAGTAAAGCGAAGAGGAGATTCTAATCGCGAAGGCGCCGCTCTGTCCAGTTCGCCCTCACGCCCAAACGCGGCGAGCCCAGAAGCTCGACGGAGGAATGGAGGAGGGTAGATCGGCGTTAAGCTGTGTCTCTTGGGCCAGAAGTCAGAACCAGGCCAGGGCTGCCGCTATCGGGCAGAAGCTCACTCGGGGCGTAAGCGTTCACCGAGTGAAGATGAGTAAGCTCACGAGGTCAGTCTCGGGCTCATCGGGCGGGCGACTCTGAGCAGGGGGAACAGACTCCCGTTCAGAACCAGGCTTATCGAGGTCTCTCTTCTCTTCACGCGTTTGCCGCCGCAGTTCCTGTTCAAGTTGACGCAGGCGGAGAACCTGGTCGGAGGTTAGAACACTCCGCAGCTGCACCCGCATCCGAGACTGGAATCTGATCTGATCGGCGTGCGCCGCCGCCAACTCTTCGGTGTAGCTGCGCACGAGAGCTTCATTGTAGTTCGGGCTCATGATGGCGCGGTCGAGGGCGTTGCGCGCCTGGCGAATCCGGCGGCCAATTGAGATTTGCTCGTCGTCGAGGTTACGTCTTATCTCCCCCAATCGCGTTCGTTGGTCGGAGGTAAGGCCGAGCGTCTCCATCAACTGTTGTCTCTGCCTTTGAACCTGCTTCGCCTTATTCGGATTGGGCAGACCGCCGTTGCGCCCGCCGAGCTGCGGGTCCGTTGGAATGCGTCTTCCCGGCCTGCCAATCTGCGGATCCAACTGCCTCTTCGCCCGTCCGATCCCGCCCGGACCAACCCCGCGCTGTGCTAAGACGCTTGCCGGCCCATACGACAACATAAGTGCAATCACGGCAACGCAGTTGGCCAAAAGAAACTTCTTCATTGCGGCTCCAATCCCAGCTCCACGAACCTATTCAAACGCTTAGACCGAATCGGCAGCGGAAAAGTTTGGTTATTCTAGCACGTTTCGCGTTTGTCGTTTCGCGTTCCTTTTCCGGGAAAGCTGTCTGACGACTCGAGTACGAACCCACATCGTAAGAGTAAAACGAGAAACGCGGGACGCGAGACGCGAAACGTCCCTCAGTTGTCGCGCGGCACGGCGAGCATCCGTTCGAGAGCCATCCTAGCGCCTTCCATAACATCGGGTTCAACGTCGACCGCAAACTTGTCTTCGACCAGGGATCGCTTCACCGCAGCCAGGGTGATCATCTTCATGTACGGGCAGTGCAGGCGGCAGCCGATACAACCATCCGCCATGATGAACTCCCTGTCGGGGTAGCGCTTCTTCATCTGGTGAATGATGCCGCTCTCGGTCGCAACTATGAAGGTCTTCGCCTGGGGATGTTTGGCTATGCGGTCAAGCATCGCAGTAGTCGAACATACCTCGTCGGCGAGCGCTATGATGTCTTCTCGGCATTCCGGATGTGCGATCACCACTGCGTCCGGAAAGGCCGAACGGACCCTGGTGACGTTGGCGCCGCGCAGCACGTCATGGGTCGGACAAACGCCATCGTAGACCACTATGTCCTTTTCAGGAACTTGCTTCTTGACCCAGTTGCCGAGGTTGCGGTCGGGCGTGAACAGAATCTTGTTCGAAGAAAGGCTGCGGACGATTGAGACTGCATTCGCCGAGGTGCAGCAGATATCGCTCATCGCCTTAACTTCGGCCGTCGAATTGATATAGGTCACGACGGCGTAGCCCGGGTAGCGACCCTTCCAATCTTCCAGACTCTCAGGAGTGATCGAGTCTGCAAGCGAGCAACCAGCCGATAGGTTCGGCAGCAACACCCTCTTGTCGGGGTTCATTATCTTTGCCGACTCAGCCATGAAGTGTACGCCGCAGAAGACGATTACTTCAGCATCGGTCTTCTGTGCTTCCATCGCCAGACCCAGACTGTCCCCGGTAAAGTCGGCGACATCCTGCACATCGGCCACCTGATAGTTGTGAGCCAGTATTATGGCGTTGCGCCGCCGAGCGAGGGCCCGTATCTCTTCCATTAGGGCGAGGCGGTCGACATCGAAGCCCGGCGGAAGCGTCGTGTTCAAGCTAACGAATTGAGTGCTCATCTATCTTCTACCTTTGCCCCGCGATCGGGCTTTATCTTGTCGGTGCCGCCCGGAAACACCCTCCAGAATTCTTTGCGAACGAGGCTCGTTATGGTCGCGCTCTTGTTGAGGCCATGATAGCGGGCAACCGCTTCCAACATCTCAACGTCCCGGTCGTGCGCCGAAAAAGTTCTCACCTTGGTCTTGCTCATCTCTCGCACCCCTTATCCGGGTCTATATAAACTTTATATAAAATTTATACTAGAGCGGTGGCTGGTTGTCAAGGGTGAAACCGCAAAACAAGGAGAGGATGAGGGGAACCTGTACGGGCGGG
>JBGPFL010000754.1:0-3398 GCA_041483295.1 Blastocatellia bacterium
CCATTACAAAAACGGCCGCCCCGGAGAGCGGATTGCCTTCAGCATCCTTGACGAAACCCCGGATCGAACCCATCGCGGCTGCATTGGCCTCTGGCGTCGCCGCATAAGTGATCGCTCCGATCGCAATCAGCACCCAAAAGTTCTTGACATATCTCATAGACACCCTCTTAGTCGACTGGTAGAGGTTTGTTCAGTGGGATGTGTAATTCTATCACCCAACACCCTCCTGTCAAGCATGCCGGACCACTTAAGCCGGCGCATAAACCTGCGGAAGGCAAAGCCCCGGTGACTACTCCGGCTTTCAGCAGGACGTTTTGGGCGAATGTGGATCCCGTTTCCCCCTCCACGGCGTTGGGCCTTCGAGAGCGACGACGTCGCGTCCTGACCTGCCCGGCCTCCCCATCAACTCCCGAAGTTCCTCGATGGTAGTTTTCCACAGCATCTTCACAGCTCGAACGATGACACTTTGGGGAAACGTCGCCTCAACGATAGAACAGCGGCACGACCCGCTTCTTGCGATTTAAGATCGTCGGACCTTCCCTCCGGTCAACTTGCACGGGAGAAAAACTTTCCGCCAAAATATGTACTTTTTACACGCAAGGACAGTCTCCAGATATAGGCGACCAGGCTCAACGACCAACGATCTGGCCGAATTACGGCATATCGTAGCCAGTGTGAGTGCCTCGGTCACGTGGCATCCCGATTGCTGCCCGATCTGTGGGGCAAGAGATACGGGTGATGACAACATCACTTCCTGTTCTCGATTCTCGGTTACTGTGGTGAGGACGGTAACCGGACATAAGGCGACGCAGTCATCCCACGCTGCGTCGCCCTTTTTTTTCTCAATCTTTTCCAGTGATCAGCTTGACACTCCCCCGGGCGCCCCGATATTTTCACTTTTTGCAGGATTTCGAGGATTTGATGCTCGAAGACTACAGAAGTGATCTGGTCGACTTCTCCACCGCCTGGATGCGGGAACAGTATCTCTTTCTCTCGGGCCAAAAGCCTGGGTTGGAAATTGCGCCAATCTACGAGCGCTATGGCGACCTGTTTACGCTTGATTCGATCGCTCGGCTCAGACGCATCCTTGAAGATACACCCGAGCACTTTGGAACCGAGCGCGTGGCCGTTCGGCGACTGCTGCTCTTCGCAAGCGAGCAATTCCTGGAATTCTCTGCGAAGGAGCTGACCGAACGGATCAGCGCATATGAAGCTGGTACTATGATCGATGTTGGCGGTCGTGTGATGACCTTTCAACAGGCTGCTGTATCGCTGAGAACAGAGCCGGACCGGCAGTCGCGACGCGCTATCTTCAGGGCTCGGGCGGGAGCGATTGAGGCCTCAAACGATCTCAGGGCGGAACATCTCGGGATTCTATACACGGCGGCGCGGAAGCTTGGCTACGACAGCTATACAGGGATCTATGAAGATCTCTGGGGGTTGGACTATCGGGCGCTGGCGACGCAGGCAGGGGCGCTTCTTTCGGAGACGGAGGAGGCCTACACGGCAAATCTGGACGAGGCGCTGCGTCTAAGCCTCGATCTAAGGCTGGATGAGGCCGAACGCGCTGATGCCCTGTATTTCCTCCACCTGACTCCCTACGACGAGTATTTCCCGGCCGACGACTTGTTGCGTGTCTACAAAGAGACCCTTGCCAGCCTCGGTATAGACGTCGACGAGCAGACCAATATTGTGTTCGACAGCGAGGCTCGACCTCACAAGACCGCCCGGGCCTTCTGCATGCCGATCTCGGTGCCTGAAGAAATCAAGCTGGTAATACACCCGATGGGCGGCCAGACAGACTATCAAACCCTGCTTCATGAAGCGGGTCACGCTCAGCACTACGCCTGGACTTCTCCCAATTTGCGGGCAGAGTTCAAATACACCGGCGACTATGCACTGACGGAATGCTATGCATTTCTGTTTAACCACTTGATATCCAACAGTGTCTGGCTTGCTGAGATGCTTGGCTTCGGAGGCAGCCGCGAGTTTTCGCGCCAGGTGATGTTGACGAGACTGTTACAGGCACGGCGCTACGTGGCCAAGTTGAATTATGAGTGCGAGCTTCATACCGGGGCCGACCTTGAGCAGGCACCCCGCCGTTACGCCGAGATACAGACACGAGCTACCGGGTTCGAGACGGAGCCGGGCGAGTTTCTTTTCGATTTGGATGACTCGTTCTACTCGGCAAACTACGTCCGCGCATGGGCCTTCGAAGTGATACTTCGAGATCACTTGATGACGCGTTTCGGGTCATATTGGTGGAGGTCTCGACGAGCGGGGAGGTTCTTGAAAGAGATGTGGGAACTGGGTGACCGCTACACCGCGGATGAGATGGCGCTGCTGATTGGTATTGGTCCGATCACGTTCGGTCCCTTGATCGAAGAATTGAAGCAGGCGCTCAAGTGAAACTGAGGCGGCCAAGTTGCTGCGACGCAAGTTTGAAGTGTCAGCCCTCACGGTTGATTTCCAGCCCGAAGCAGGTGGCGGTCTCTCCAGAACCGGCCTAGTGTATGTATACAATCGACGTCAAACTCGGCGACCGCCGCTATGCGATTCATATCGAGCCTGGGTGCCTGAGCCAGGTGGGTCAACTGGCCCGCGAGGCTCTCGGCAATAAGACCAGGCAGGCGGTGATCGTGAGTAATCCGAGAGTAGACGCGCTCTACGGCCGCAGCACAGGGCATTCGTTCGCTAAGGCCGGCTTTCAGCCGCATCGCTTCCTGATTGGTGACGGCGAGCGCTTTAAGAGCCTGCGGACCGCAGAGGCACTCTATACCTTCATGATAGAAAGGCGCATCGAGCGCTCAGATGTCATGGTAGCGCTTGGGGGCGGCGTAATTGGCGACCTCGCGGGCTTCGTGGCGGCGACCTACCTTAGAGGGATCCGGCTGATTCAGGTGCCCACAACCCTGCTCGCCCAGATAGACAGTTCGGTTGGCGGCAAGACCGCCGTCAACCATCCGCTGGGAAAGAATCTGATCGGTATCTTTCATCAGCCCTCCCTTGTTGTTATCGATCCCGAAACACTGACAACGCTCCCGCCGCGTGAGATGCGGGCTGGCCTGCACGAAGCCATCAAGTATGGTGTGATCAAAGACCGCCGCCTGTTCCATCGAATCGACCGCGAAGTGGACCGGCTAAGGCAATTCGACCTGGAGAAACTTGTACCTCTTATCGCGCGCTCCTGTGAGATCAAGGCCGGCGTGGTTCGTCGCGACGAGCGCGAAACCGGACTGCGCCGAATTCTGAATTTCGGCCATACCGTTGGACACGCGCTGGAGGCGGTTACACAGTATCGACGCTTCCTTCATGGCGAAGCGGTCGGGCATGGTATGCGCGCCGCCTCCCGAATAGCGGAACTGATGGGTCTTCTGAGCCTGGAGGAACGGGAGGCC
>JBGPFL010000755.1:0-3395 GCA_041483295.1 Blastocatellia bacterium
CTGCGGATCGACGACCCAGCGCTTGGTCCATTCGGGTTTCAAGCGCTCTCGGGCCAGCAGGAAGTTCGGAGCGGACGCCTTCGCGTCATGCCCCGGATCGCCGGTCATGTGACATTTCAAGCATGGCGCGGCTTTCGACGTGAAGATGGCCCTCGCCATAACCTGCTCGTCCGGAGTCAACGTGTCGAGCCTCTCCGGGAGATAAGGCATCTGCTGGGCCGACGATCCCATGAAGAAGTTAACCAGCGCCTGCACCTCGTTGGGAGAGAAGTTGAAAGTGGGCATACGCACTCTCAAGTATGACCGAACGCCGTTGCGATTGAGCCCAGGCTGTTTCCCAAGCGAAGCCTCACCGCTCGCAGCGGCAGGGCCGCCTCCGGTTAGGTGCTGCGCGAGTTTGGCGGCTTGCTCACTCGGCGCGCCCGAGCTTAGCGATGGGTCCTTCAGAAAGCGCAACAGCCAATTTGGATCCACGCGCGCGCCTTCGCTGGTGAGCCGCGGCGGCAACAGTTCCTTGCCGTCCGAGGTTTGATACAGCTCGAGTCCCATCAACACCGAGTCCTGGCCGACCATCACGTTGTGGCAGCCCATGCAGTTATACTTTTGGATCACCCACCCGCCGTCCTGAACCTGCTTCTTTTGACCAACAGGGTTGAAGCGCAGCGACTCGGGAAGCCCGGAGGTCACACTGCCGAGCAAGAAGGTCGTCAGCGCCGTGATATCCGCGTCTTCGAGATAGATGTTCGGCATGCGCAGGCGCTCCTGGGGAGGCCTCTCCTTACCCTTGTCGTATACGCCGGGGCTCTTGAGCTTATGTTCGAAGAATCCCTTATGGTCGTACCACGATCCGCGCTTCTCTTCCTGGCCGGTGAACGGATCCTCTCCCTTCTTGGCGGCTTCGGTGAGCAAGGCGAAGTCGAGTCGCTCGATGGGCTTGCTTCCTTCGGGCGTCAACTCGGTTCCGATTCGCTGCTCCTCTTCCAGTCCCTTGATCTCGTGACAACCAGCGCAGCCGTAGTTCTTGACCAACTGTTCACCCCTCGATTTGAGCGACTGGTCGTCCATGAATGAGGCGTCGGCATAGCGAGGCTCGCGGAGCTTGCGGCCGATCAAGAAGGTCGCTATGTCGCGCGCATCCTGGTCCAAAAGACGGAAGTTCGGCATCACAGTCATGTTTTGAACCTGGATCTCGCTTCCGTCGATTGGACTTGATGTGTGCTCGGCGTCAAACAGAAACGGCAGGCTCTTCTTCGAGTAGTCATCCCTGGTAAGGTCGCGCCTGGCAGTGGGCGAATAGGGGGCGAGCCTCTGCCGGGGATTGTGTACCCAGCGAACAATGTACTCGTAGTTGGCCTTCTCGCCAACTCGAGAGAGATTGGCGGCAAAATGCCCTCCGACGGGCTGATCCCCCAGATCGATTGCCTTGCCATCGATTGAGTGACACCCCAGACAGCCCGTGACCTTGAACAACTCTCTGCCTCGAGTCGCGTCGCCCTGTGGTTGAGCCGGAACTTTTTCGTTGATGGCCGATTGCCACAGGAATGCCGTGATGGCCTGGATCTCTTCATCTTCGAGGCGGAAGCTTGGCATCTTGGTTCCGGGCCTGAAGGCTTGCGGGTCTCGCAGCCATACCGGAATCCAGTCCCTCTGCAGCTTGGCTCTTATCTCCTTCAGATTGGGACCGACCTTCTTCTGGTCCTGCAGCAAGTGCCTGGACAGGATTCTAAGCTCGTCGATGCGAGCGTCGATGTGGCTTACGGTCTGCATGACCGAGGCGGCCATCTGATTCACGGTCAGGTTGTCAGAGTTTGCGACCAGTCTGCGGGCTCTTTCCTCGCCCAACCCTTCCCTGATTTCGTTAACCGCCAGCATGTACTCTTTGCGCTGCATCTCGAGGAGCTTGACCTCCTGGAAGGTGCTGGCGATGCCTTCTGACTCCCGATCGAAGCCGTCATAGCGGTGGCAGCCAGTGCAGCCTTTAATCTGAAACAGGTTCTTGCCGTTATTGAGGACGTCGGCCATCGGCGTGACCCGATCCTTGTTGTGGCACTGGTTGCAGCCGGCCTGAACGTTTTCCTTGTAGTAGAGCGGCCAGAGCCAGTGCTTGTAGCGGCCGTGCGCCCTTTCAACCGAGGTTGTGCCGCGCCCATTGCCTCCGTGACAGGTCGAACAACCGAACTGCTCCGGATCGTGGATTCTAAGCAGCTCCTGATCCGGGTGCGAGACAAATGCCGTCTCGCCTTCCATATCCTTGGCAGTCAGCTTCAAAGGCTCGCGCGTGCCAAGGTGGCAGGACTCACATCGATCAACGAGATCGCCTGTGGTTACGTGAATCTGTTTGATTGAGTACTCGAATCGGTTCGTCTTGTCGATCAGGCTCTGAATCTGCTGCGCGGTCAGTCCGCCGAGACTGTCCTGAAGGTAGTCGTTGAGCTTTTTGAATGTGTCACCCTGCGGCTTCGACAGTTGAACCTGTTCGGTAACCAGTTTGGCCTTCTCCTCCGACAGCTTGGTGTAGAGATCCTGAAGCTCATTGAAGTCTAACAACTGTTCCTCCGTCTTTCCCTCCGCCGGGTGGAACGTTATTTTGATCTTCTCTTTCTTCCTCTCCTCGATCTGGTGTCTTATGCCGGCTCGTTCGGCCATTGGGGTGGTTTCAAGTTCATATGTCTTTGCGGCAATCCAGGCGCGGGCGTTCTGGAAAAGCTCCGTGATATCAGAGACCTTTTGATCTATAGCCCCAGTCTCCCGGGTAATCTCGGCGAGCCGGCCCTGCGCAGCAGCAACAGCATCTAGATAAGCCTGCTCGAGCGTCTGATACTCGGGTCTTGCTTTGACCTTCTTTTCGTTCGCCCTGGCGGGATCGAGCTCGTTACTGAGCTTTTGCGTATAGAGATCGACAAAGCTGCTCTGGTAGCTTTTCCACGGTCTCTGGCCGAAGACTTCGTCATACAACGACCATACCAGCGTGCCTATCAACAAAAGCGAAAAGATCAGCAGGAGACTGCTCAAAGAGCGGTCGGCAATTGGGTCCGGCTCAGGAGTATCTACTCTCTTCTCTAACTGCTGGCTCTCGACCGTGTCAGCCATCTTAATCCTCCGGGGATTGTTCGTTTCGCGTTTCGCGTTTCGGGTTTCGCGTTCAGGTCTCTGAAGTTGGAAGGATAACCAGAGACTCCAGGCACAGAACGAGAAACAAGCAACGAGCAACGATCCCCAAGGAGAGAGGATGCTCAAGAATTACATCAAGATCGCATACAAGGTCTTTCTCCGTAGAAAGTTCTTTACCTTCATCAGCCTGTTTGCCATTAGCTTCACGCTAATCGTGTTGATGGTGACGGCAGCCATTCTGGATCACATGTTCGGCCCCATGCCGCCGGAGACGAAGCTGGACC
>JBGPFL010000756.1:0-3393 GCA_041483295.1 Blastocatellia bacterium
TTCCTTCCGGGAAGATAAAGTCGATCGGCGCAAAAGTGGAACTGCAGATTGGCAGGTCGTGGAAAACATATTCGTACATGAAGTTGGCGATGTGCCCGACCACGGCTTGCGGATGCACGTTGTATGAGGATGGATTCTCCGGCGAGGTGCCGTTGAAATCGAAAATGAGCCGGCCGTCCTGCTTGATCAGCGTCAAGTGACAGGCGCGGACCAGGGCGGGGGTCCATCCGATGGCGTCATTGAAGACAACCGCGCGGAACTTGCCGTCGGGCAGGGCTTTGATTCTCTTCCGCGCCCCCGCCTCGGCCGTATCGGACATTTTGCGCAACAACCCAACCACAAAGTCCGGGCCGCGTTTTTCGGCGAGCTCAAGGAGACGAATTCGGACGCGGTCCGCGGTCGTGCAGCGAGCCCGAAGGTCAGAGATGAACATAGCGGGCGCGCGAAGACCATATACCGAATACATCTCGAGAAAGTCATTGCGAAGCTCGAAGTTCTCTCCGATCTTCATGGGCGGAAGGTTCAGCCCTTCTTCGAATCGCGAGCGAGCGCTGACCGGCATGCCGCCCGGCTCGATCGCGCCGGTTTCAGTGGTGTGCAGCGCAGCCGAGGACCAGGCCAGCAGCCTCCCTTTGTGAAAGATCGGCATGAGCGCGACCTGATCCGGGTTGTGAATGCCGCCGTACAGAGCGTCGTTGGTGTACCAGATGTCGCCCTCGCGGATGCCGGGGTTCTGCTGATAGTACTTCTGGATGAACTTGATTACGATCGGCTGGATGATGGCGTGCAAATAGGTTCCGCATGATGCATTGACCAGGTCTCCATTAGCTGTGAAGATCGCCACCATCGAATCACCGGAGACGCCGAAGTAGCTCCGCGAGGAGCGCACGAAGATTTCCATGGCTTCGTCGAGAATGTCGTTAGTGATCTGCACGCCTATCTCGTAATCGCCCTGGGGCACTTTGGCGGCGCAGTCGTTTTCGTAATCGGTCGCCGGAGCAGGCTTCAGCCACTCGAGCTTCTCGGCCAGTGTTGGAATAGGCATTATGTTTCTCCTACCAGAATCCTGAGAGGGCAGGCATCCCGGATTGCCCCGTTAGATCCAGAGTCCGCCGGCGATGCTACAGTATCGAGCAGATACATTAAGCTACGCTCGGCTCTTTCGTTCGGCCTGTTCTCGTATTTGTCGCGCGCGTACCTGGCTATCCGTAACGTCGGTGCGTGTGCCAACTAAACCCTGAGTCTGCCAGTACTCAACCAACTCTGCACCGGTCCTCGGCTGGTCACAAACAGGCGAGCTTGTAGATAAGACAGGCAAGACGTATTCGGGTAAGCTTAAGCCCAACTGAGCAGCTTCGGTTAGGAGTTCAGTCTCAAGGTCTTCTGGTAGGTCAAGCATAAGACTCATTCTTCACTTGCTTCAGCCTTGAATGATAAGACGCCGTACGATCTCTTGCCTGCGGGAACAGATCAAACCAAACCCTTACAGGAGATTGATTACTCTTTGTTCTTCGTAGACCATCGACCATAGCGAATCGGCAATCTCGCTATAGTCTTGTCGCTCAATTCTAAACACTGCTCTCTCCATTTACATCTATCGGGGGTCTCCTCCCAAAGCAGCGATCCAATGATGATCACACCGCCATTTAGCCGAATATCTGGCATGTTCGTGGCCACACTGGAAATCAAGCCTGGTATTCTGTTCGAAGGGACACCGTTCGACCCACTTCGACAGAATCCGGGCGTGTCAACGCTTGCCGAGCCGGAGGGCAGGTAGTTTCATACCGTCAACTCCTGGTCTTTTTCCAACTCGGTAGGCTCAGGCTCTAAAAACAAGTTGATAGCTTCGCGAATATTCTCAAGGGCTTCTTCTCTAGTTTTGCCCTGTGACCAGCAGCTCTTGAGAGATGGGACGTGAGCAACGAAATAGCCGTCTTCGCCGGGCTCAACTAATACTTTGATGTTCATATGCAGTTCACCCCAATTGAACTCTAATCACTACCTCGAGGTCCACGCGCTCGCGCAATGCCCAAGCAAAGGTTTCGCTTAGAGCTTTCGCGGACTGCCCTCACGTCACTTGAACAACTCATCAACCGGCATACTCCAGCCGGGCACCGCCGGCTCGGCGTCCGCGACACTCCCACGGCGGTAGATTGTTGGGGTCTCAGGGTCGGTGTATCGGTAGACCTTGATTACGTCATCGCCGAGCAGGTCAATGTCCCATACAACGAGAGTTCCGGCTGCAAAGTAATCGCGCCTCTTTTCCCCTAGGTCACGTTCCGCCTTGGGCCCATAGTCACCTTCGCTCCTGACTTCTACGGCAAGCGCTGGAGCGCCTTTAAGGAATTTCATACCTTCAATCTTGCCGGTGTACCAAGCTGCATCGGGGCTGAAAGAGTCACGGTTGGGCAAGTCGACAATGAATCCCACGTTGTCGCAAAATGCATAGCCGCCACCCTTTTCTTGTTCGTGGCTGCTCAGGCTTAGAAACACTTTGCCGCTTGCACGCCCTGGCATTCCTCCGGTTGGCATAATCCTCACTATTTCTCCGTTGACGATTTCGGCCTTGCCGTTCTCAGGAATGTGGTAGAGATCTTCGATTGTTGCCCTTGTTCTCGTAGCCATGGTAATACCTCGTGGCGTTTATCTTAGCACGGCGCCACTTCCAATACAGGGAAGGATCGCCCTTCAACCCTTCGTGCTCCTTTAGGTTTAGACGTTCTAACGCTCCAATATCCCGAGACCGCGTTCATCAATCGAAAACCTCATCCCGGGCGGCACAACTACCGTCGTGTATTCTCCTTCCAGAATCGCAGGCCCGGCCACCACGTTGCCGGGGCGCAACGATTCATACGTAAAAAGCGGTGTATCGCAGTAGTCGTTCGCTTCCTGCCAATAGACCGGGCGCTCACCCTTTCCGGCGAAGGAGGCATCGTGACCTTCGAGCGCCAGCTCGGGAAGATAGACCTTTTGAGTCGCTACTATCGCCTTCAGGATGAAGCTCTCGACAAAGATCCCGCCTTCCGGATTGACGACGAACGGACTGAACGCTTCGCTGAACTCTTTGTTGAAGGCATCACAGACTGCACGAACGTCGTCGGGAGTCTGGAGAGAGAGACGCGGCGCAAGCGCCCTCTTTACATGGAACTGTCCGCCGTAAAGCATATCCAGCTCCAGGACAAACGCCGCCTCGTTCGGATCGAGGCCGTCTCCCGATAGATCTTTCCGGGCCTGAGCCACAAGGCCCTCGACCGTCTCGTTGAAGGCGGCGTAATCCTCTGTGAGCTGCCGGCTGACCGGCGTCATGAGCGTGAGCTTCCTGGACACTTCATACACGTGCATGATGTCCATCGTCGATGAGCCATAGGCGCAGAAGACCGGCGAAAACGGAAA
>JBGPFL010000757.1:0-3383 GCA_041483295.1 Blastocatellia bacterium
AATTCGTTTAAGACAAACATCCACCCGGTTCCTTTGCAGTATTGGCAGAGTAGTCCAAGTCTCCCCGTGCCGGCACAGTTCTTACACGTCTGGGCCGGCTGTAACACCAGAACATATGCTTTCCCGCGACATGCGATACAAGTTGGAAGGCTGTCTCTGTCGCCCAGCAGTTCGACCGAGAGTTGATGCTGTTCGATCAAACTGAGCAAATGTACGGAGAGCCTTCCGTCGCCACCGCAGTACGCGCATGGTTCAGGCCAGTAGTTATCCGCTTGTGAGCCGATACTCATGAGCACCTATTGACCAGCTTTGCCGGACGCGAAATCGCTCTTACGACACAGCCTTTGCAAGATCACCTGGCTGGCTTCGACGGTCTCGCCATCCGGAAGGCGCCAACAGCAAGCCTTCAGTTCGCGCCTTTTGAAGGACCCGGGGCTCTTCTCGAAGCCGTCCTATCCTGTGACGAAAGCGGCGGCAAGGGCCGCTATCGGCGAGCTTCGGCGAGCTGAAGCGCGGGTTCGACTCGGGATCAGCGGTGCGAGTGATGGCGCGGACCTTTCCGGTGCGAAGGTCGTGCAGGTAGAGATCGCCCTGGAAGGCGCAGATCTTGAGTGTGTCGGCTCTGTTGCGCTCGCCCGGATTAGATGAGAGCCATCGTTTCTCGTCATCCGCAACCTTGCGGGGTTTGGGATCGCTGGAGCGAACATCAAGCTCGTAGGTTTCGCTGCGATCGCCGCGTTCGGGGTTCCACTGGAAATCAAGCTTCGAGCTATCTTCGCTCCATCTTACGGCGGTAGGGGCGGTGCCCGCCCACTTGTCAGGATCGCGAGAGATGGCTTCCAGAGTGAGCTGGGGCTCGGCCCTGATCGCGGTGTTCTTATCTGCGTTCCTGTCAGATTTCTGGTCCGCCCTCAGGCTGAGCCTGGGCGCGAAGAAGAGGGCAAGGGCCAAGCCAAGCAGTATTCGCAAAGCCTGCGAAACGAGAGTTCCAGGTTTCATTGTCTTTCTCCTGCGGGCGTGTCGCGTTGCCTGACGAAAGCGACACGTATATGTAGCCTTCATTCAATCAACAGGTCGATCATCAACGGCCGGGACAAAGGCAACCTGGTACGGCGTCCCTTCAGTGGGTGCTCCTGTTTACGAGCGGCTCAATTCTGGAACGCGAATCGTCGGGAAAAGGGGAATGCCCTTTTGGTTTTCGTCAAATCGGTCTTACGCTCCCATCTGTGAAGACCCCTGTTCGGTCATCGGTTCGGCCGCGTTTTCAGATGGCTGTGATGTCTCCGGCGAGGACTTTTCGCTCAAGTTGATGTCCTGGGCCTGGGCCGAGATCGGAGCAGGCACAAGCGACTGGTACAGATCTACTTGACCGGCGTAGTAGGCCAATCGCGTCCACATTCGGGATGCCATCGCGAGTTGCGCGATCAAAACTGCTAACAGAATGGGTCCGAGCGCGTCCTGGTGCACCAGACTTCTCAACCAGAGAAAGAACGCGAAGAGAATCAGCCCGCTAAGGCCGAGCATCAGGTAAAGCCCAAACGCGCTAACAGGGTGCCGGAACGCGAAGCCTGCAGCCTTAAATGTTTCCCTGAACATCTTTCGCCGGTCGTTGACTACCGCCGCGATCCTTGCATAGTCAAAGACCATATTCACAATCGAAATGAGAAGCAACAGGAGCAGCAATGCAGCGAAGCTCTTGATCACTGTTGGGCGCTCCACCGTGGCCGTGCTATCCGCTTTTCCAATCCGCCACATCACCAACGCATAGACCCCGATAGCCATTGCATAGAAGATCATCGAAATCCACATGAGCCTGAAGAAACGCCAGAAGTACCCTCCGCACCCTCCCCAGAATTTTCGCATCGTGAAACGCCGGTCCGCAGATGCGAAGACCTCGATTATGCCACCCGCGAACAGCGTGTTGACCAGGAGATAAACGATACCGCACACGGCGAGCATTCCGGACACCTGCAATGCGAATGTCGCCGGCGAGGCGCCCGCGAACTGCTCGTTGATCACGTCGAAGAACCAGACCGGGTCCAGCTTGTCGCCATACAGTCGCTGGGCGACGAGGGTACCGCCGGCCGTCTGGGTGATCAGCAGAAAGACGAGAAGCGCGAGCGGAATGGAGAACAGAATATTGGCGAGGAGCAGCAGCAGAATCATCTTCCAACTGCCGGTCGCCAGCCGTATTCCTCTAAGGAAGCTTTTGATCATAAAAATCGTTTCTCGTTTCTCGTTTGGTCGCTCTTTGAGTTGTGCGGTTCCCTGCCTCTCGATTTCACACATCGATAACAAACCACAAACGAGAAACGCGAAACGAGAAACGTTTAAGTCAGTCCGCCAACAAACTGCAGCAATGCCTGAAACCAGAACATCGATCCGGAAGACCAGCGGACGGCAGCGTGAATGCCCGACCCCGCGGTCCAACTGTTGTTGGTCATGTTTGCATCGAGCAGTACCTTCCGACCGGGGTCCAATTCTGCCTCACGCAACCGAGAACCAGTGGTGAACTTGAACTTCTTCCAGCGGTCTTTGATGGACCACGAATCAACCCACTCGCGCCCCTGCGAGTCTTTCAGCCTATACTCAATGCTATCGCTGTGAAGAGCGGTGGGCGTGACTACGATGTTACTTCCATCATCGAACCTGAAGGACATTTCGATAGGGAAGTACGCCTCGCCCAGCCTCCTTACTGAGATCTCAGTCTCGTACTCCTGACCCCTCGTTTCCTTCTTTTCGACCTTGACCTCGCTCTTCTGCCCGTCGCTGTCGTAGATCCCGGCCTTGATCGGCATCGGCTCAGTCGTCACATGTGAGATTTCGTAGTCGAGCGTCTGCGTTCCCTTCACGAACTGATCGAAGAACCAGTTCATATCGCGCCCCGAAACGGTGTTGACCATATCGAAGAAGTCCTGCGAGGCAGGATGGCGGAAGCGCCACTTCTGGTGATACTCGCGCATCACCCGCGCCATCGTCTCCTGCCCGAGATAGCGCTCGAGCGTCCGAAGCGTGAGGCCCGTTCGTGGATAAGAGTTGATGCCGTAGCTCATGTTGTCATAGAACTTCCATGCGGGAGTTACAATCGGATCATTGAACCTCCCGCGGAGCGTGATCAGCCGGTCGTCGAAGGGGTGCGGAACATCCATCGGAAAGTAGGCAACGGGAACGCCCGCAAACCTTAACGGGATCTCTTCAGCCCCGTAGGCTACTTCGAGCACCTTTCCTGTCGAATAGGTGTTGAACCCCTCATCAAGCCAGGACTCCTCGAACTCGTTGTTAGCCACGAGGCCGTACCAGAACTGGTGTCCGAACTCGTGAACTATCACTCCTTCAGGGTTCTGGTCGCGGCCGGGCCACCACCTGGTGCCCGCGGCGATCAG
>JBGPFL010000758.1:0-3379 GCA_041483295.1 Blastocatellia bacterium
CCGAGCGAGTAGCCTCCAACCAGTTTATCGGCGACTCGGCTCAATTCGAAGAACTCGATTTCAGAATCGATTTGCGCGGGGTCCGCTTCTTTGAGTCCGGCCACCAACCGCAGGTACTCGACCGCCGTGAGCTGGTCGTAGAATATCAACTCTTCGGGCAGGTAACCGATGTGCTTCTTGGTCGCGGGTAATTGGTGAGCGAGATTTTCGCCGCAGATCATGACTTGCCCGCTGTCGGGCTCGCTAATGCCGACGATCGCGCGGATCAGCGTAGACTTTCCGGCTCCGTTCGCGCCGACAAGTGCATAGATCTCTCCCGCCGACACCGAGAGGCTGACCTCGTCAACGGCGACAAGTTTCCCGTATCGCTTGGTAATGGCTTCGGCTGCTATCAGGCTCCGTGTCAATCCTCCCCCATCGTCAAGTAGTATCGCGCCCGGGCGCGTCCTCGATCAGTCAGCGAGTGCATAGCCTGCACGTAGACTAACAACCCCACCGGCCATGCCATCGCAGTCAGCACACCGGCCGTCAGTCCAACCATCACAACAAGGATGACGCCGAGCCCGGGTCTTGCGGGTATCTCAAATGAAAGCGCTCCGATGATCGAACTCACGAGCCACCACATCCATAAGCATTCAGCCAACAGCGGCAAGGCGTAAAACATCGGGGACTTTCCGGTCAGCAATCCGGCAGCAAACACGACGAGCGGGGCCGGCATGCTGACGAACCGAGCATACCAGACCTTCGCTTGCCACATGGCCAATCCCGTCGTCCCCGCCGCGCGCTCCAGCCAGAAGTGCGGCAGCTCATAACCAAGTAGAACCGGCAGCAACGCGGACATCGACACGATCGCCAGCGAGCAGGCTATCTTGATCGACATCACCACAGGGAGCCAGGTCGCGTCCAACCATCCGGTTCCCGCCGTAGCCAGCGGCAGCAAATCGCTTGTAAGCACGGTGATCAACGCCGCCGGCCAGAGCACCGCGAGTGCACATGCTAAATAGACCGCGGAAGAAAAGCCACGCAAGGTGAGTTGCAGGTCGCGCGCCACCTGAGCTCGTACGATGGAGCCGAGACGACTGGTCATTGCGCGAATCAGAAGAACCCCGGCACGGCCGCCCCGTTGAAGGCGATTAGCGTATTCGACATCGGAAGCGCGCCATCGCTCGTGTGACATGCGAATCAAGAGATAGAGCATCGCGGACGGGGCTATGCTCAGCGCCAGCCACAGTACGTCATTTCGCGGCCTGCTGAATCCCAGAATATTCATCAGCATCAAGGCTGCAAGAAGGGCGGTCGAAAGGACGGTGACCGCTGCGCCAAGCGCGATGATCCGTTCTCGCTCGTGCCCCCAATGAATCCAGTTGAGCGCCGCGAGCATCTCCGCAAGGGCCGTGAGGAGGACGAACAGGGCAAGCGGACGGACAATTCGCAAGCCTTCGTCCAGGCCCGCTCCAAACCGCGAGATGACGGCCAGGACGACGAGAGCTACGATCGCTGTTCGAGCAAGTCGAACTATCAGCGCGGCGTGGAGGTGAGTGGCGTGGGCAATAGGCAGAGACTCGAACTGCGATTCGGGCCGCCGAACATGGTAGAGCTCGGCCGTGGCGCGAGAGAGGCTGATCCCGATCAAGCTGAGGTTAAACACCGCAGCCAGGGATAGCAAGACGAAGGGTCTGAGGGTTCGAGGATCGAACTGTTCGGCCAACCGCGCCACCGTGGCGAAACCCAGCCCCACCACTATCGGCGCAAGAATAAGCCACGAGTAGATATGCCGGCTCGCCCATCGCAGCCTGGTCCGGACAGACGCGGCGATTAGTAGAAGTAGTTTCGTCACAATGAGGAATCAAGGTCCACCGCTCAAAGGACAGCGGTTGTGTCTGTCACTGCGCTCTGAGCAACTCGATCTCGAAGATGAGCGTGGCATTGGGCGGTACTAGGGGATCACGCCCTTTGGCGCCATAGCCAAGCTCGGGTGGAATGATGAGCTTCCGTTTGCCGCCGACTCTCATCGTCATCAATCCTTCAAGCCATCCCTTGATGGTGGAGTCAGTAGCCAGTCGAATAGTCTGGGGCCCTCCTCGGTCGAACGAGCTGTCGAATTTCGTGCCGTCCTCGAGCGTCCCGGTGTAATGCACGAGCACATTCTGACCTTGCTGCGGACTCGCTCCAGTGCCTTTGGCCAGATCAATATATCTGAGACCGGATGCCGTCTTGATTTCATTGCCGCCGCCGCGGCCGAACAGAAAGAAGGCGGCGCCCAGAATGACGATGCCAACGATCACGCCAATCGCGATTACTTTGGAGGTCGAGGGCGAAGCTTCTTGGGGGTAGGTGCTCCTCGTATTGCTCCGGCGCTTACCGGCTTTCCTTTGACGACTCTTCGGCACTGCCTATTTCACCTCACTCAGAGATTTATAGCAGGGGCCAGGGTCAGGGGCCAGGTGTGTGAGGTGTCAGGTGTCAGGGGACCAGGTGTCAGGGCACCTCGCACCTCGCACCTGACACCTGCCACCTCACACCTGCCCGCGAACCGCACGGCCAGGCTCGACTCCGCTTTGCAGCTGGCCGTCTCTTACTACGCCGACGCCATTCACCAGCACGTGCTTTATGCCTTCCGAGTACCGGGGCGGGCCTTCAAAAGTCGCTTTGTCGATGACCCGGTCCGGATCGAAGATGGTGAGGTCCGCATCAGCCCCAACGCGAATGCGCCCTTTGTTCTTCATATCCGGATCGATTCGCTCCAGTCGCCGCGCAGGCATGATGGTCATCTTGGCGAGGGCGTCCATCAGACTCAACGCCTTCTGCTCGCGCACGTACCTGCCCAACACCCGGGCGAACGTGCCGGCGCCTCGCGGATGTCCCTTGCCTTTCTGCAGATCCCCGTCGCTCGCAATCATGACAATGGGATTTGAAACAGCAGTGCGGGCAATCTCTTCTGGAATTGAATGGCCGATCACCATACCGCCGACCTTGCGATACCGCGCGAAGCTCTCGGCCGTAAGCCGCTCGCCTGTCTCCACCCACTGCAGATCTTTGTAGTCGATGCCCAGCTTTTCCTGCCAGCCCTCATCGTAGATCGCAGTCTCGATGCGGGTCTGGGTCGCGGTGTAGGGATAGCACTCCGTTGTCACGTCGAGGCCGCGCGACCGGGCTTCAGCAATCATCTGTAAGAGCCGGGGAGTGGCGCTGAGCCCGATACTCGTAATGTGAACGACATGCAATGAGGCGCCGGTAAGGGCCGTCGCCGCTAAGACCTCATCAAGCGCTGATACGCAGCTTGCCGGCTCCTTCATACCGGCGTAGCGCATGTGGACGAAACAGGTAGCTCCCAGCCTGGCTGCCACGCGAAACATCTCCAGAATCTCCCACCGCGAAG
>JBGPFL010000759.1:0-3375 GCA_041483295.1 Blastocatellia bacterium
AATGCTCGGAAACAAGTTGCTCAAATCCGGCAGCATTTTGAATTGCCAGGCGAACTTCATCTGACCGAGGAAGGCATCGCGCTTCGTAGCGTTGTCCAGCGCCTGGAGAGCCGTGCTCGCAATAGCGGCGAACATACTTGGTATTGCGCTGTCCTCTATCGCTACATGTAAGCCATCGAACTTTGCGTGAATGTGGCACGTGTTGATCGGTCCTCGGGCGCTGTAGACCGCGTTGGCCGTATCGACTACAAATCCCCCGAAATCGCCGTTCGTCGAAAAGTGTGAGCCGAGTTTATCGCTGAGCTCGAGTCCGTTCTTGTCACGCGACCGCAGGAGAATCTCCGTTGTCCCGAGTGTCCCTCCTCCAAGGAACAGCATCGGCGCTTCAACGTCCTTTTGGGCGCCACCATCACGCCGATCCTCGTACCGCACTCTGTAACCAGTCGGGGTGCGAGTTACGTGCAACGCCTTAGCAAGCGGCAGCAGCGTCACGCCGGAGTTGGGATCCGAAAGCAGGCGTTGATAGAGAGTCTTGTTGAGCGTATGTCGCGCAGCAGGAAGGCACCCGAGGATGCAGCGCCCCTGGCGTTCGCAATGAGTGTGGGTCTTGGCGCCGTCGCCTGACGAGTTGTGCTGTGCATCCTCGGTGTACTCGATCACTGACAGGTCGAGAGGCTGCCACGGAATTTGGATGCCGAGATTCTGCGACACTTTCGCAGCCGCGTCTTTCAACGCGCGACTTCGGTCAAGGTACAGGTAATCATCATTACCCAGATTAGTCACGTCACGGCCAGGCAAAGGTATCTTGGTGACGATCTTGTTCAGCTTTCCACGGTAATCCTGCATCCAGGAGTATGCAGCCTGGTATTCCGGATCTCCGAGATTGAGGCCGATGCCCTGCAAAACCTCCGGGTCAGGACGTAATGTGACGTTCGAATAAATGAGCGAACCGCCGCCCACACCGCTTGCGGTCAGAATATGAGCTTGCTTGAACATTGAATACTGATAGAGCCCATCCTTATTAAGAGAGCTTCGTATTGCTGCGAAGAAGTCGAGGAGACCTGCTCTGTGATCGGGGCGTGGCCAGTACTGCACGGGTTGGTTGTTCTTCTTCGCCCAAACAGGGATGGGATCTTTTGTTGATTGCGGAGGCTTGCCCAGCTTTTCTGGGGTGACCCACCAGGTGCCGCGCTCAAGCATAAGGACTTTCTTGCCCTTGAGAGCAAGCCGCGTTGCAGCGATGGTTGCTCCAAAGCCGGTTCCAATCACGATAGCGTCATAGTTAGTGCCCATTTTGTAGTCTCCCTATCTTCCACAGAAAATACGAGCCCGGGACGTACAGCGTTGACAAAAAAATCGACCTCTTCAGGACGAAGAGCAGGTCCCCCGTATCACAGCATCTATAGTCACATCCTACTGTGAGATCAACATTGCTTCCCACGAGAGGCTAAGAATCGTCTCACAGCTTTTGGGAAGTGCCAAGTGGTCATTGTGCCTATCCTTATCTGTGCGCCTCCGTACCGTCGTACGATCGCCCGGCGGTCGTTGAGGGTTGTCCCGTTTCTTCATGTGTAACGCTGGAGCATCGATATCCAACTCCTGCCAGTTAAGACGCCAAAGCGCCCGCAGTCAATGCAAAATCTATTTGAGCGAGGCAAGCACCCCGCTCCGCATTGAAAACGCGCCAGGCGCTTGGCTCCTTACGCTCGCCATCGGGCGAGACTCTAATCGCCACTTTCCTGTTGCGCTTCGTGTGATGCGAACGGACACCTCAACCCATTCTGCCCGCGCCGAGCTTAGAGATGATGCGGCAGTGAGAGGCCTTCGCCGACGATGCGATTGTACGGTCATATCACACTCTTGTTTTGACATCGGGCACGGGGTGCGCGTCACGATTTTGTACCAGAAGCGAAGGACACGTTCTAATCTTCTCGTTGTCTCCACTTGGGAACCTGGCGAAAGGGCGCTTCACCGCAGACGCAAACCTCGCAAAGGGGGCGCAGAGACGTCGGCAGGCTTGTGGGATCACCAGGGCTTCCTCTGCGCCCCCTTTGCGAGCTTTGAGTCTCTGCGGTGAGCAAGCCCCTTGAAGCTCTAACAGACTCAGAATCCCGAGCGAAATGGCTTCGCGACGAGCCCCGCGACGACCGTTGCTTGGAGAGCGCCCAAAACCGTGACGCGCACCCCATCGGGCAGCGATTGTTGACAGTGCGGGAACGGTTCAATTATTGTCGCCGCACAGCGGCTTGCGGGTCACCCGATCATACAGCGGAGGATCTTACCGATCGTTCTTGCTGCAAGACTCAATGACCTTCAACGCGCAGGTCTTTCGAAAACCAGATGGGGGTACCCGTATGAAGCGTCGAACATTTGTGAAGAGCTGCGCCACTGGCGCGCTGGTAATAATAGTAGACAAGCGACGAGCCACCCATGCTGCCGACACAAAGGCTCTCGAAGAAGCCTTCCGTCGTCCGCCCCTCTCGGCCCGGCCCCACACCTGGTGGCACTGGATGAACGGCAATGTCAGCGCGGATGGAATCACCCGCGACCTGGAGGCAATGGCGCGCGTCGGCGTCGGCGGCGTTCAGATGTTCGATGTCGGCACCGGAATTCCGAAGGGCCCGGTTGCGACACTCAGCCCAGAGTGGATTCGACTCGTGCAGCACGCGGCGAGTGAAGCGAATCGCCTGGGACTGAGTTTCACCATGCACAACTGTCCCGGCTGGTCATCCAGCGGCGGACCGTGGGTGACGCCGGATCGGGCGATGCAGCAGTTGGTCTGGAGCGAATCCTTCATCGACGGCGGGCGGCGTGTCGAGGTGATCTTGCCGAAGCCGTTCGCAAAGTTGAATTACTACCGCGACGTGATGGTGCTGGCGTTCCCGTCGCTGCCGGATGAAGGGCAGCCGATACAGATCGCTCGCGCCACCGTGGGCGGCGACGCAGTGGACGCGAAGGTGCTCACAGACTGGGACCTTGCGGCCGGTGTAGACCTCGTGCCGGGGCAAGGGCAGCGGGCGTATCTCCAGCTCGAGTTCGCTGAAGCCTATCAGGCGCGCTCGGTCCTGATACACTCGCTAAACATTCCCGGCATTCCTGGCGGCGGTGGCATCCCCCAGGCCCCGGCCTCTCTCGAAGTCTCGGACGACGGCGTCACCTTCCGCAAAGTGGCCGACTTCGCGCTCGTCGCAGGAGGTGCCGCAGGACCAAACGTCCCAACGATTGCGAGCTTTCCCGCAGTGCACGCAAAGTTCTTCCGCCTGGCTGTTCCGCAGGCTCGACGCATCAGCGAGTTTCAGGTCTCCGGCTCAGGCCGCATTCCCGACTGGACGTTCAAGACCAACCTTGCACGCCGCCGGAATCAGGAGCAAACAT
>JBGPFL010000760.1:0-3374 GCA_041483295.1 Blastocatellia bacterium
CGCTCGCCCGGTGGTCGACGCTGATGGTTATCACGCCTCTCTCGGCCCAGTAGTGCGGCTGCAAACCGACCCACCTGTTCTGCACTGTCCCGGCATCGGGTCCGCCGTAGATGCTGAAGATCACGGGGTACTGACGGGCCGCATCGAAGTCGGGCGGCAACACCCAGTAGGCCGGCAGATTGAACTGGCCGTCCTCTGAAGGGATCGTGAAGAGCTCTGCCTTGCCCCACGCGTAGTCGTCGGACAGGCGGGGCTCGCCGAGCTTGCGTATGAGCGTTCCGTCGCTGCGATAGAGCGCCGCCGAAGAAGGTGTCGAGACCGTGCTCACGGTGTCGAGGAAGTACTTCGCGCCTGGCGACACCTGGTCCCTGTGGATACCCTCAGTCCTGGTCAGTTGCTCGAGCCCACCGCCATCGAGCTTCACCCGCATCAGCTGTGCGTCCCACGACCTGGTTGGCCGCCCGGTGAAGTAGACATAGCCTCCTGCTTCATCGACTCGCGCGATCGAGTTCACCCGCCAGTTGCCTGAGGTCAACCGCTTCTTGAGCGTGCCATCGTTGTTGTAGTAGTAGAGGTGCTCCCATCCATCAACGTCGCTGTGCAGCAGGAAACCTGAGCCATTCTTGAAGTAGTAAAGGTCTTTGAAGAAATCAACCCACGATGCCTGCTTCTCTTCGTAGATCTGGGTCTTCTTTCCGGTAACCGGATCACAGTTGAAGAGGCGAATCGTATCCTGTCCGCGATTCATCCACTGGACGGATAGCGTCCTGCTATCCGGAGTCCAGAAGGGCCAGGCAATGTAGTGATCAGCCTTGGGTTCGAAGTCCATCCAGGCGACCTTGCCACCAGCAGCAGGGACGACACCCATCGCGACATATGGATTGGCGTCTCCAGCCTTTGGATATCGCTGGCGCTCGAGCTCGCCGTGCTGGCCGTCGGCGTGATAGATCGGGAAGACCGGCACAGGTGAGTCGTCGAACCGCATGAACGCGAGGCGCGAGCTGTCGGGCGACCACCAGAAGGCGGCATTTGCCCCACCCCGCCCTAATATCTCTTCCATGTAGACCCACGACGCCCATCCGTTATAGACCGTGTCGCTGCCGTCGCTTGTGTATTGATGTTCGATAGAGGAGTCGAGGTCGTAAGCGAAAAGATTGTTGTCGCGGGTATAGGCAATCCACTTCCCATTGGGCGACAGTCGAGGGTTGGTTTCGCGGCCGGGAGTGGCTGTAAGACGCCGAAGTCGCTTTGCGCCCACGTCGTAGTAGTAGAGGTCGCCCTCGTGGTTGAATACGAAGCCCGACTGATCGGGAGTCGACACCGCCGCTGCTCGCGCATCAAACCCCTCTGGCAAGTTCTTCTGAATCTCGGTGTAATCTCGATAGACCTTCGCGTTTCCATCCGCGACGCTAACGGCAACCAGCTTGCGTTCCTTGTCGGCGGGGTCGGCCCGCGACTCAAGGTAGTGCTCATCATCGATCCACCCTGTGATGTTAGGTACTCGGCCGGCTATTACGCCGCTTGCTGATTCGTCATCAGGCCTGCGAGAAGAGTTGAAGGCCTGCTCATACGTCAGTTGTTTCCTGGCCGTGCGTTGAGCGGCGACGGTGCGAGGTGACCCGCCAAACGACAACCCCGCTATAACAAGAGTGAAGACTGCAATCAGGGAAACAGGTTTTTTGCACATAGGAGACTCCCGCGTTCTCTTCTCTTTCGGGCGCGCATTGGCGCCGTTTTCCACTGTCGTTCTTTCCGGGCTTACACTCCGAAGGCGGACTTGATCGCCTCTTCCGCACTTCGCCTACATGGCCCAGCATCCTGGCCGGCCCCGTTTGGAGACCGTTGTTCTTGATCCTCGAAACATTACCAGAGTCGGCGGCGGTGAGAAATCTAAAGAATCGTTTTTGTGCCGGCCCCGATTGAGATTAAGATACGTCTGGCTAGAGTCGAAAAACCAGGATCCTGAAAACCCATGGCCCAAACACAGAGTCACACAGTCACAAAGTCACGAAGAAGATTCGATCCAACCGTATCGAGCGTCGCCCTGACCTTCCTTGTTGTCCTCTGGCTGGCGCCGGTGCGGCAACAATCGTTGGCCCAGCAGAAGAAGGCTGCCGCGACCAACCCCGCAACTGAAGCGACGGTGACTCCTGAAGAAGCCTTCAGGCTCGAAGCCGTGATCGCAACCGACCTCGGCGTGATCAGGTTCGAGTTCCGCCCCGACAAGGCGCCCCGGCACGTTCAGCAATTCGTCAAGCTCGCTCGCGCCGGGTTCTACGACGGCTCGGCTTTCTTTCGGGTGATCCAGCGCGGACTAATCCAGGGAGGCGACCCGCTGGTTAAGGACCCGAACACTCCGCGAGAGCGATGGGGAAGCGGGGCGCTGAACCAGATCGCCGATGAATTCAGCGACTTGAAGCACCTGCGCGGGACGATCTCCACCGTTCGCATACCCGGGCAGCCCAATAGCGGCGGCGCTCAGTTCTTCATCTGCGCTTCACCTCAGCCCCAACTCGACGGCCAGTTCTCGGCTTTCGGTGAGGTCACGGAGGGGATCGATGTCGTCGAACGCATCTCACTTGCCCCGGCAGATTCCAATCAGCTCGTCACCGCTCCGATCAAGATTCTCTCCCTCAAGATCGAGCCAAAGAAGGCTGAACCATTCAAGGACGCCTCCGTCGATCAATTGCGAAGGGACGTTCTGCTCAGGACTACTTTCGGCGACATCACGCTCGAGATGGACCCTTCGCTTGCGCCGGAACACGTGCGCAACTTCCTAAAACTCGTCGAGACCGGATGGTATGACCACACAGCCTTTCATCGTGTGGTGCCGGGCTTTGTAATTCAGGGCGGCGTCGGCTCGACTCGCGCGGGCGGAGTGAACCATCCGGCTGATAGATGGGTGCGGAAGCTCAAAGGCGAGTTCAGCAAAGTCAATCACATCCGCGGCGTGCTATCGATGGCGCGGGGCGATGATCCGAATTCTGCTGATACCTCTTTTTTCATAGTAGTTGGACGGGCGCCCCACCTCGACGGCAAGTACACCATCTTCGGTAAGGTGGTGGACGGCATCGATGTTCTGGACGAGATTGAGAAAGTGGCGCGCGATGGAGAGCGACCGCGCCAACGAATAGAACTGATCGAAGCAGCCATCAAGCCGTAGCCCTACGAAGGGTTCGCTGTTTAAGGCAACTAGTGGGACTGTAACAGCGAATTCGATTGCGCTTTCTCATTAACACCCAACTTCAGGTGGGTGGCTGTGGCTCAGTCGTGGATCGCAACCGTTTCAACGGTTTTGTCGCCCTTCGTGGATGTTGCGAAACTGTTGAAACAGTTCGGAAGTCCCCGTTCCCCAAAGTCATCCCTCTGAAGAG
>JBGPFL010000761.1:0-3371 GCA_041483295.1 Blastocatellia bacterium
AATCATCTCTGCGATGTCGGCGTTGATTCCCTTCAAAGGTTGTTGCGACGCCTTCTCTTGAGCCAGCAGCGGAGGAGTTGAGAAGGTGAGTACGAGCAAGGCGGCCAGGTACTTCAGGCGACGACTCTCTTGTCGGCGGCGGCCTCGTAGACAGCCGCATCGGCCCTGGCAAATCATAGAATCGCACCGCTCACCAGGGCGGCGCAGATAGTCATGAGAGCTTGCAGACATCCGATCACCTTCGTATTCATCGGCACGTTGGACCGGCGTAGATGGTGCGGATGAGACCAGCAACCGAGCAGCCTCGATCCAGATCGAGACCCCATCCGCGCCTATTGGCCAATCATTGAAAGGCTAGCCCGTCGCAGGCTGACCACTTAGCTTGGGTAATGTTTGGAGCGGGGCATCTGGATGAGCCGCACCACCGGATTAGCCTCAGACGAGGGACGGCGGCGCGCGATCGGAGAGAACGAGGGAGACCCCGTTATAGCATGGCTCGGAGATAAACACTTCCGGAGCCACAGGCACGGGACAGAGGTCGGGAGGTATCGAGATTGGCCGGATACTTGTAACGAAGTTGCGCTGCAGGCAACACGACAGGCAGCAGCTGTCTCTTCTTGTTCCAGATGGGCCGTTTGAGTCGTTACCCCGGCTCGCCTCGACTCTGCACCCGCCGCCAGGAATGCTTAGAGCCCCGCCGGGATGGTGGTGGATTATGGTCACCAGGCTGGTGTGAGCCATGAGCCAGAGCAGGACGACCGCTCTTGCGAACGACTTTGCGCTGCTTGCTCTCGAGCATTTTGCGAGCACTCTCAAAGATGGCTCCTCTTTGATTGCCGGGCGGAAAACTAAATTAGACAACAAAAGCGCCTGAGCCGTCAATGAGTGTTGTTCCTGCTTCAGCCTGCTCGCGGAGGCAGCGCTCACCTTGTTTCGCAGTAGGGTGGGCCTTATAGTGACTTCTCGCCAATTACAATTCCTGGAGACACATTGAAGGAAAAGAGTCTGATCGAGCTTGAGAATGTGGCCGCCGGCTACGGCGACGTCCAGGTATTGTGGGGCGTCACGCTCGCCGTTCGCGAAGGCGAAATCGCAACCCTGGTAGGAGCTAACGGCGCAGGCAAGACCACCACGCTTAAGACCATTTCAGGCGTCGTTCGCGCGACAGCCGGCTCCATGCTCTACGACGGCGCGCGGATAGACAGACTGCCATCTCACCAGATTGCGGCGCGGGGAATCAGTCATGTCCCGGAGGGCCGCCGCCTGTTTCCTTTGATGACCGTCAGAGAAAATCTCGAGCTCGGAGTGACGAGTGAGGCGGCTCGCAAGAGTCGAAAAGAATCGCTCGAGCATGTCTTCTCGCTCTTTCCAAGGCTGAATGAGCGCGCGGCGCAGATGGCCGGGACTTTGTCGGGTGGAGAACAGCAGATGGTGGCGATCGGCCGTGGGTTGATGGCCCGGCCAAGATTACTGATGCTCGATGAGCCGAGCCTCGGACTCGCGCCAATCGTGGTCCGGGAGATGTTCGAAATAATCCGCGAGGTCAATCGTGGCGGGATCACGATTCTGCTCGTCGAACAGAACGTACAGCAGAGCCTCAAGATATCAGATCGGGCCTTCGTGCTCGAGAACGGCCGCGTGGTGTTGGAAGGCGTAGGCGCCGAACTGCTCGACGATGAGCGGGTGCGCGAAGCATACCTAGGCGCTTGACCACCTGGAGAATGACTTAGTAGTCAGTCACTGAGGATTTGATGTATGTGCCCGCCGAATCCCACCCACTGCCGTAGGTGGGATTCAGAACACAATTGTGTCGATCAATCACTGTGACTGAGGACTAGAACTACAACTAGCTGCTCATGCCGACAAGCAATCCTCTTACATAGCCCACAGTCTCCGCGAGGCCCGGAAGCGGATCATCGGCGTCTTTTTCGTACTCGAAGCTCACAAGGTATTGATATCGGATCTTCAACGCGGCGCGCAGAATTGCTTTGAGGTCGATGACGCCGCGGCCTCCTTCAATCGTCTCCGCTTTTGGATCGGCACTGGCAATGTCTTTCACGTGCATGTCGTAGAGGCGGGCGCTGCACTTCACAATCGCTTCCGCGGGATCCACCCTGGCGCGAACCGTGTGCCCGACATCGATGCATAGGCCGATACGAGCATCGTAAGGCTGCACTGCCTTCCACACATCGTAGGGCGAGGGAAAACGTTTGTCCTCAGGCCCGTGATTGTGAATCGCGAGCTTGATGTTGAACTCCTTCACCATCCGATCGAGAATCGGCATCGAGTCGGGATGTGGACTGCAAACAATTGTCGGCAGACCGGTGTCTCTTGCGTATTCAAATGCCTGGCGGACGTTCGCTTCGTTGTTCTCCATCGTAACGTTGCCACAGCTCAGAGGGGTGATGCCGGCGTCCTTGAACTTCTGCGCAACCGCCCGGCGCTCGTCCGGGGTGCTTTTCATTGGCAGGTGAAAGTCCTTGATGGAAACGTATTTCAGGCCCACGCGCTGAATCGCTTTGATGGCCGCGTCCAGCGGCATCTTACGGAGGGTGTACGAGGCCACTCCGACTTTCAGACCGTGCCACGGATCACTCCCATCGGGGATCATCCCGAAGGCCGAGCCGGAGAAACGGACCAGGGGCAACGCCGTGGCTGCGAGCGCGGTCGTCTTGATCATGTCGCGTCGTGTCAGAATGTTCGGCTTACTCATAGTGCGTATCCTCATCTTGTTGTCTGCGACTGCGGGCTACTCAAAGTCTCCGCCATACTCACCCGCGCGATCATTGCGCGGGATTCTTATACGGCCCCTGGGCGGTGGCTCTTGGCCCTGCCTCGCGGCGCTTAAGGTTCTTAGGCGAATCGGTTCGCCCGGCCGCCCACTTCGCCGAGTTCGCCACCAGTCTTTGCATCTGGGGCATGAAGTAGATCGGGTATTCTTCGTGGCCCTCGCGAATATAGACCAATCGGCCCTTACCCAGGGTCCAGGTCATGACTTCGCGCACGCGATGGCCAGACTCCCAAGTCCCCTCGACCACCACTGATTCGGGTTCGGGGACTTCGAAGGGCTCGGTGTAGATTTCGGTCTGAGGAATCGTGAAGTCGGTGACTCCTTCGGCTATCGGATGGCCGGGCAGCACTATCCACATCTGCTCGGGCTTTCCGTGATTGACGTAGGAACTCCATGAGCCGGCCGCGTTGAGCAGTTTCTTCAACGCTTTCGAGTAGTGAGATGAGTGGAGCGCGATGAAACCCATGCCGCGCTCTTTGACATGCTTGTCGATGCGATCGACCGCGGCATCGGGGACCTGGGCGTGCTTCTTGTGGCCGAACCATATCACCACATCGGTTTGGCCCAGCGCCGCCTCGCT
>JBGPFL010000762.1:0-3364 GCA_041483295.1 Blastocatellia bacterium
GACCGGTCGCTTGTCGTGTCGAAATGAATGCTGTTCCAGGCCAGGTCTGGGACCAGGAGTACTATCAGCGCTATTGCGAATGCCTCGCCGCTAATCCCGCCCCAGATGAAACTTCTCACGATGAATAAACACAAGAGGAGAAGCACAAGAGGTATGAGGATCCCGGCCTTGGGTGGCATGAATTGAACCGCCAGCGCCGACGCCGCCCGACGCGCAAAGTCCATCGCGCCAGAGCCGGCCGGCCGCTCTCCGGCGAAGCCCTCGAAGAGCCCCTTCGCCTTCATCGAATATGCAGCGACGACGGCCAGGACTACCAAAACGCCGGTCAGAACCAGGAGGTTCCGGAACCACCGTCCGTACTTTTCCAGCCTCGCCGCTTCAGCCTCGAGCAACAGATCAACGCCGAATCCAATCAGGGCCGACCCCGCGAAGACGAACAGGACTCCGGCTCGAGTTATCACGCGAATCGTCTGCGCCACCGGGATGAAACGGGTCACGTGAACGTAGAGCGGCGCGGCCATCACCAAGAACAGAGCCAGCGCAGCAAGCAACGTGAAGAACCGGACTTGCCCCCAAACCTCGGCACGCTTGAATGAATAGACGGCAAAGCCAAGAGGCGCCAGAGCCGCGATTCCCAGGTAGAGTATGTGGTCGTGAGAGACGTTGAGCGAGGTGAACAGCTTCAACATGTCCGCGTCGCGCGCCGCTCCAAAGAGATCGGGGAACACCAGAGTCGCCAAGTACCACGGCGGAAGATAGATGTAGCCCTGGTCTGTCGGAACTATTCGGCGATTCGAATACTGCAGCAGTTCCATCACGGGAACCCACTGCGCCGCCGCCAGCGCGAAACCCACCGCGAGCGTCACTGCCATCATTCCCATCGCCGTTCCGAAGCTTGCGTTTGTTTCGCGGCGAGAGCCAAAGCCGAAGAACAGGTAATACAGAACTATTGCCCCGGCGTAGTAGATCTGATTCGCCATGAACCCGCAGAAGAACTGCATCGCAAAGAAGACCCCGGCGAGAATCGCGTTCACATAACTCCTCCGCGTCAACGCCCGATCCATGAACAGAAAGACAAGCGGCAGCCACATCAACCCGCCCCACCAGCCGAGGCCGGTCAGGTGCAGCATTGAATGCGCCGAAAAGGCAAACACCAGCGAGCCGAGCAGTGAGCTTCTCGCGCTTACACCGATGCCGACCAAGAACACGTACATGAAGACCGCGGCGAGCATCAGCTCGGCTATGCGGGCAACAGAATAACCGAGAGGGAGGTCGAGAAAGGTATAGAACAACAGAAACGGCGACATCGTTCGGGTGACGCCGTCAGCGTAGATCGGATGGCCCGCCATCGTGTATGGGTTCCACAACGGCTTTTCGCCATCGCGATAAGCCTGAACGACGAAGTAGTCGCGCGTGATGTAGGTGTCGGTCAAGTCCGTGCGGTTATAAGGATAGTCAGAGGCCTCGGCGTAATAACCCCACGGAAGCTGGTTGTTGAGGGCGGCGACATCGATCAGGGTCTCGCCGAGCACCCAGACGCGCCAGAAGAGCACGCCCACGGCGAGAACTATGAAGGCAAGGTTGGCGATGTGAGTGCGATTCTTGGTTGGAGATATCAAGGTCACCCCTTGTCGGGCCGCCCTCGGTGGCCGCCTTCATCCCGCACGGTCATCTCTCGAGACACCCGGTCAATCCGATCCGCAGATGTCGCAGAAACAATGGATGAACTATCCTTTTGCTCTACGCTCCGTTGTTTTCATCTGTGTCATCTGCGTAATCTGCGGATCAAAGCCCGGTCCATAAGCAGGGACAAGAACGGCATCACAGATATCCGAGACTTCGGAGTTTCTCTTCAACCATCTGCTCTTCCGAATCAGACAAGCCTCCCTCGTCTGTCTTCGCTCGACCTTCAGAAGAATCCCGCCGCACAGGATGACTCGCGCGAAAGTCATCCTCGCACAGCTCTTCGAGCACGCGGCCGTCAAGATCGGCGGGCACGGGCAGGCCGGCCAGATGCATCAACGTAGGAACGAGATCATAAACGACGGGGGCATTCAATGACGCGGCATTTCCTATACCCGGACCTTTGCAGATCAGTATGCCCTCAGGCCGGTGATCGCCGCTCCACCAGAAGCCGCGCGCCTGGACTTCAGCAGGAGGGTCGCCAAATCGGGCCTCGGGATTCCATTGAACGTGCATGTCACTCGCCCGCTCTCTGAATGGTCCCACATAAGCTTCATCTCGTTGCACAACTCTCGCGACTGCAGGCACACCGTTCTTATCCGTCCAGGCGCTTAAGCCCTCAGAGATTCGCCGGCAGACCGAATCGTAATCGGTTAAGGGGACGATGCCGGCTGCATTGCGTTCTTGGAGATTGATGTTTATCACGTGGCGGCCAGGCTCGGCATAGGCGACTGTGCGGCTCCAATCGATCGAGGAGTAGAACCCGCCTTTTTCGATGGCTTGAAGCCTCTGCATTCGCTCCGCGCCGAAACCGGCCTTGATCTTCTCTCGCAAAGCGAGCGGCAACAGACTTCGAGCCGCGCGCCGTCCTCCGGCAATGACAGATGCCCGCGTTTCCGCGCCGCCCTTGCGAGACATGAAGCGGTTGTCTTGGAGCCATGCCGCCAGATGGTACGACGCCTGCGTGTGCAGTCCCATTCCATGATCCGAGATCACGTAGACCTGAGTTCGGTCGTCGGTATGAGCCAGGAGTCTCTTGATCGCATCGTCGAGCGCGCGATAGACACCCAGTAACGACTTGCCAGAGATCGCGTCATCCTCGCTCGCGTTTCGATCACGGGCTTCAAGATGGCTCCAGAGATTGTGGCCGGCCCAGTCGCTTGCAGTGAAAACGGTCATGAAAAAATCGACCGGATGAGATTCGAGTAAGTACTCGGCCGCCGCGACCTGTGTCTCGGTCAATTTCAACCAGGCGCCCGCGGCTTCATCCAGTCGACCGGCGCTCATTAAATCGCCGAGGCCGTTTGGGGTGAAGTTGTAAGTGGGAAAGCGGCCCAGCAGCTCGGCGCGAAGCTCCCTCGGACAGAACGCGCTCTCGTTGAGGGAAGGGGCATCGAGGCCGCTGACCGCGAAGCCGCCGGCGCTGCACTGAGCGGGATAGGTCATCGGCACATTCAACAGTCCCGAAGTTAACTCGTGCCGGGCGAGATGAGAGGTGATCAACTGACCTCTTCGATCGCCACCTTTGAAGAAGAGCTGTCGTCCGGTTGCAAAGTCGCGGTCAGAAAAAACGAAGAGACCGTGGCGGCCGGGGTTCAATCCAGTCAGTATCGAGGTCCACGCGGACGCGCTATGCATGTTGGGGGTTGAGCGCAGAGTAGAGTGCGAGCCTTCGCGGATC
>JBGPFL010000763.1:0-3360 GCA_041483295.1 Blastocatellia bacterium
CGCTTCGACTATCTCCTGGCGATCCGCTTCGGTCTCGGGGTAAAAGAGCGATATGTGCTCTTCGGCGCGACCCTGGCGCTTCAGGTCGATCGGCAGCAGGTCCGGCCGGCTGGTCATCAATATCCAGAGGATGCGACCTCGGTTTCGCGTGTCACCCATCGCGGCCGCAAGCTTCGAGAAGATGCGCGCGTCAACGCCCGAGTCTCCGCCGCTCTCGCGCGATCCGAGGGTGGCATCGGCTTCGTCGACGATTACCACGATGGGCGCGAGAGTCTGAAGCAGGTTCAGAATCTTTTCCAGGTTCGCCTCGCTGGAACCGACCCAGCGTTCGCGGAAATTCTTGAAGGCGACAACATTCAACCCGCAGTCGTGAGCGAAGCTTTCGGCCAGAAAGGTCTTCCCGGTGCCGACCGGTCCGGATATGAGAATGCCCATCGGGGCTTCCTCCGTAACTCCGGCCTTGATCGTTTCTGCGATGGAGCGCATGAACTGCTTGGCCTTTGACATGCCTCCGACCGCTTCGAGTCCGAAGCGAGGTTGCACGAACTCGACCAGGCCGACGCATTCGGCTTCGATCAATTCTTTCTTCTTCTGCCTGATCGTGTCTGCCGTCAGACCGTCCGCATCGCTGGAGGCGCTGCGCAATACTGAATTCAGGTGCACGCGGTTGAGGCCCGAAGTTATCAGAGACAACTGCTGGTCGCTCACTTCGGACTTGAGCTGTGGCAGCTGTCCTCGCAGCCAGGTAATGAACCCGAGCCGTTCCGCGTCGTCGGGGTACGGAATCTCTATCGCGACCAGCCTCGAGTTCTGCCGGATGCGCTGGTGTACCTCGGCGACGCTTTCGGCGATCAACACGACGATGTTGTCTTTCTTAAGCAGCCGCGAACTGGTGATCCAGCGTTGAAGCGCAACCAGGTTGGTGCGGTCCTCCCCCGACATATACCCGATATCGCCGGTGGGAATGATCGTATCGAGGAAGTTGATGATGACCGCGACCTGCTCGCCATAGAGCAGGAAGTACTCGATCAGCGGAATGGCGCGGCCCGGGTCTCGCGGTAGTTGCTTCAACGCATCGCGACCCATGAGCGGGTCGGCAACTCGCAACTGAGCTTGAAAGGCGCGCTCTGCCTCGGGCGAGCCGAACTTGATCCCTTCGCTGCGATTGTAGGTTATCAGATGTTTGGTGCCGACCAGCTCGCGTTGAAGGTAATTCGGCAGGCTGATGTATTCCGACCCCGATTTCACCAGATCATAGATGTTGTTAAAGAGGAGGAAGTGGCTGGCCTCGCCGGCGTAGTATTTGCGGGCCATTCGTGCCGCCCAGGCTGGGAGTTGATCAATTTCGTCAAGCAGCAGTTTAGTTCGTGAACTCATACTGTCATTACTTGAAGCTGCAAAACTTGAAGCTGCAAACCGGACCCAACGCGCGGCCAGGAAGGGTCGCCCCTGGCGCCTTCCTTAACATCACCCTATTGTCTCTGCGCGACAACCTCCGCTATTGTCGCTGCGCGGCATCGTTATTGTCGCTGCGCGACTGGGGGCCGCATCTCTGTTGAGCGCTCGGCCGCATCGAGCTGACTCATGACAGGCGCAGTCTGTTCGAGTATCTCTTTGGTGAGCTCGATCGAAGACAGGAGCGAGTCGAAATCCAGTGAAGAGATATGCTCGGGGGAGGGCATCACCACAACCTGATCGTTTACGAGCCCGAAGAAGTGCTCGATGGATTGAAGCTCCGCCTCCACGCGCTTCATCGAGCGCTCCATGTCGTCATAGGTTTGAAGGCGCTTCTTGAGGATCGCGAGGTTCTTCTCATAGAGCCGCCGCGTGTCGTCGTCCGGGGCCGTCTGAATCGAGCGTTCCGTCTGTTGCATCTGATTCTGAATGGTTCGCAGGTTGGTCGAGCGCAGGTGGTTCTTACGCCGGCGGTAGTTGTCGAGCATGTCTACATAGGATTCCCAGATGCTCTCGAGCTTCTGTATGTCGTCCGGGATATCGGTAACCCGAGTGAACTTCTGGTAGTTTTGATAGATCTGATTCTTCATCCACCGCAGGTACTCGACTGCCTCGCGCTCGCGTGGATCGAAGCCCTTGATCTGCTCTTCGCGCTTACGTCCGCGCTCGACCATTTCGCGGCGACGCGCCCTTCTATCGACGACTCGTCGGTAGGCCGTCATCGCGGGCACGGTGGTGAGGTAGATCGTCTCCACGACTCCGCCGAAAGCGAGCGGCACCCACGCCAGTTCGCCCCATCCGGTGGGCGCCGCCGTCCAGGTGTAGACGGAGGCGGCCAGAGAGATGAAGACGCCCCAGATGTTGTAAGGCTCCTTCAGCGCTTCTTTAAAGTAGTTCGGCTTTTCCCGCATAAATGCGACCCACCGTGTTGCGTGTCGAGTGGGGTATCCTCAACTCTCGGCTTCTGACGTGCGGAGTCATCGCTAAAACGGACGGGTGACCACGCACGACGCACCACGGTTCATCCTTCCACACTCAACTTTCCAACACGTTCACTCTCTCACCTTGTCGGAGGGACCAAGCGACTTCTCGGCCGTGGACTCGGCCTCGAAGGCCGGAGGCATAGGTGTCGGGGCTTCTTGCGCGAGTCCCATCTGGCGCTTATACGCGCTGAGCGCGTCTTCAACCTGAATGTTGAGAGACTCGCGCTCCACATCGGCAATCTGAGACTCGATGCCTCCAGTGGTCAGGTCCATCCGCGCTTCGGCAGTTGAAGCCCGGCGTTGGATTTTTTCGCGCATTTCGTCGAAGGTGCTCGAGTCGTCCCCGACCTGGAACGAAGCCATCGCCTGCGAGAGCTGTTCCTGCATCTTCGCCGCTCGCGCTTGATTGACAAGCTGTTGAGCCTCCGCGGCGCGCTTCCTAACCTGAAGGATATAATTGTCGAGAAACTTCCTGGCCTGGACCGAGGCTACCCCGGCGCTTTCGAGTTGGGACTTCGAGCGGTCGAGAGAGATCTGCTTCTCCTGCATGGCGGTGATGTACAAGCGCGCCACTTCGTCGCGCCCCTGCTTGATGGCTGCTTTCACCTTGTAGTCGTGCTCGACTATTTCGCGCTCGAGGATCTCGACTTCCTTGCGAAGCTTCTTTTCGGTGCCCATCACCTGAACAACGTTCTCCCTCATCTGGGGGACCTTGTCGTTCATGTCACGTATGACCTGTTTCAGAATCAGCTCGGGATCCTCGGCGCTCTCGATGATGCCGCCGAATATTGATCGGAACAGCCGCTTAAGTCTACTCCACATCAAGCCCTCCTGGACTCATCAGCCTTGGTTTCGCTCGATAGCCACCCTCCTTACTTCGCTATGACGAGGCGCGCGCTGTGAGGCGGTTCAAATTCGAGAC
>JBGPFL010000764.1:0-3353 GCA_041483295.1 Blastocatellia bacterium
CCAGGGCTACCCGAGCATAGGCTGCACTCACTGCACGCGCGCCGTCCGGGATGGTGAAGACGAACGCGCCGGCCGCTGGTCGGGTCATCAGAAGACTGAATGCGGATTTCACGGCGGGAGTTCGCCTATCAGCCTACCGGTGCTGGGTGCGACGCCGGCAGCTTGAGCAGCAGGTGAAGCTTGAAAGTAGTCAAACATAGAAAAGAACAGGAGACACGAATGCGGAAGAAGGGTCTGGTGATCTGGTTGACGGGTTTATCCGGCGCGGGCAAAACGACGCTCGCACGGGCGCTCACTCAGAAGTTTTTGGAGGAAGGGTTACGAGTCGAGGTTCTGGACGGGGATGAGGTTCGCGAGAACCTGAGCAAGGGGCTCGGCTTCTCGAAGGAAGATCGCGACACGAATATTCGCCGCATCGGTTTCGTCGCGCGGCTGCTGGCACGGAATGGCATAGTGGTGCTCGCCTCAGCCATCTCTCCCTACCGGCAGTCGCGTGACGACGTTCGCAGCTGTGTAGAGAGCGACGGGGCGCCGTTCGTGGAAGTGTTCGTTCGCTGCCCGATCGAATCATTGGTCGAGCGCGATGTTAAGGGACTGTACAAGAAGGCGCTCGCAGGCGAGATAAAGAACTTCACCGGGATAAGCGACCCTTACGAGGAGCCGGTCAGTCCCGAGTGCCTTGTCGACAGTTCCACGCAGTCGGTTGATGAAAGCGCCGGCGTGATACTCGCGCACTTGTCCGCAATCGGCTTTCTCAAAAGCGACGCTATTCAACCTCATCCCGCGACCTTCGCGGAATCGGGAGAGGCCTTCGCTGGATAAGGTGAAATATGTGCATGCGACCTGTTGACGGGTTGTTCAGTCTCCGTCTTCGAACCCCGAACCGAGCGAGACGGGCATCAGGAGTGCTGCTCCTGGATTGATGATGTCGATCGACCGGACAAAGTTCGGGCGGTCGTCATCAATCGGATCTCCAGGGACCTACCTGCTTGTTGTTTCATGAGCAACACCTCGCCAGTCGCGCGAGAAACATCTCCTTGCAACTTAAAGGGCGCGCTGTCGCCAGCGCGCCCTGATTTTTTTCGCGGACGAAGATGCCGCCACGAATCATACGAATTCCACGAATTTTCACGAATTATTTGTGATCATTCATTCGTGGAATTCGTGTGATTCGTGGCCGCGCCTTTTCTGTGAAGCGCCACGCTTAGCTTTCGGGGTCGGGTGCGCGTCAAGTTTTCGCGCCGGAGACCTTTCTTGACACCATATAACCGCTTTGTTAGATTCGGCATTCAAAGATGCTTTCCTGCTGGGTCCACTATGAGCTCTTGTCATGATTAATAAGAAGGACCTCTACTTCATCGGTCTAATGGTAGCCGTGCTCGGAGTGTTCATGACACTATGGTTGATCAGCCGCAAGGCCCCGAGAATGACTCCCCGACCCGAGCATGGTGGGATTACGAAGGAGACTCGCCGAGAAACCTGCTTCGAGTGTCATAGTCCTGACGGGATCGCGCCGCTTCCGCCGCACCATCCTAAGAAAGGACTCCCGGATGAGACCAAAAACAGGCCAAACGCCACAGCTACTCCGTGTGCCGAGTGCCACAAACTGCCCCAAGGTGCGGTTTCAGCGTTTTTTCTTCCGGGACAGGGAAGAGGACAACTCAAATGGCTAAGCCGGCAGCAAGAATAGAGTCGGACTATCGCAACTATATCGCGGGCGAATGGGTGGCGCCTTCGTCGCGAACCTACATTGAGAACCGCAACCCCGCCGACACCCGCGACCTCGTTGGTCGCTTTCCAGCTTCAACAGCGGAAGACGTTGGTCGAGCAGTCAATGCCGCCGCTGACGCTTACAGGAAATGGCGCAAGGTGCCCGCTCCTCGCCGCGCTGAAATCCTGTTCAAGGCCGGAGAGATATTGATTGGCCGCAAAGAAGCGTTCGCCCGTGCGATGACACGTGAGATGGGCAAGGTGTTGAAGGAGACTCGCGGTGACGTTCAGGAAGCCGTCGATATGACCTACTTCATCGCGGGAGAAGGGCGGCGGCTTCATGGTTTCACCACCAAGGCGGAGCTCCCCAACAAGTACGCGATGTGTTCTCGAGAGCCGCTCGGCGTATGTGCGTTAATCACACCATGGAATTTTCCAATGGCGATTCCTTCGTGGAAGATTACGCCCGCTCTGATCTGCGGCAACACCGTTGTGATCAAGCCCGCCGAGGATACTCCGCTTTCAACCTATAACTTCGTCGCGGCCTGCGAAGAGGCCGGCGTACCCAAAGGTGTGATCAACATCGTCTCCGGTCACGGCGAGCAGGCGGGCGCGGCGCTCGTCAACCATCCAGGCGTGCGCCTCATCTCGTTCACCGGCTCCACCGAAGTCGGCCGCATAGTGGGTCAGGCAGCCGCGGCTCACGACAAGATCTGTTCGCTGGAAATGGGCGGGAAGAACGTCGTGATGATTATGGACGACGCCAACCTGGACCTCGCAGTTGAGGGGGTGTTGTGGGGCGCGTTCGGAACCTCGGGACAGCGGTGCACCGCCGCTTCGCGCGTGGTCGTCCACAAGAAGGTCGCAAAGAAGTTTACCAACGCGCTGGTCGACGGCGCGAAGCACCTGCGGCTCGGCAACGGCCTCAGCAACAAGGCCGACGTCGGACCGGTGATCAATCAGCAGGCGGTCGACAAAATACTCGGGTACGTCGATATCGGCCAGCGTGAGGACGGCGCAAAGATGCAGTGCGGTGGGCGGCGGGTCGAAAAGGGGGATTTGAAGTACGGGTTCTTCATTGAGCCTACAGTCTTCTCCGTCGTTGAGCCCGAGATGCGCATAGCTCAGGAAGAGATCTTTGGACCGGTGGTTTCCGTGATCGAGTGCCGCGATCTGGACCACGCGATCGAGATCGCGAACGGTGTGCGCTACGGTCTGTCGGCTTCGATCTATACCTCGGATGTTAACCGCGCTTATCGGGCGATGGAGGATGTCGGCACCGGAATCTTCTATGTGAACGCCTCGACGATCGGCGCCGAAGTCCACCTGCCGTTCGGCGGCACCAAGGCCACGGGCAACGGGCACCGCGAAGGCGGCACGCAGGTCCTGGACATCTTCTCCGAGTGGAAGGCGGTATACGTCGACTACTCGGGCAAACTCCAGCGCGCGCAGATCGACACGGCCGATGAATGAAGCCACACGATGTGTGAGGGACAATGATAGTAGGAGTACCGAAGGAAGTTAAGGACAATGAGTTTCGCGTGGGCCTGGTGCCCGCCGGCGTTAAGGCCCTCACAATCGAGCGGCACACCGTCCTGGTCGAGGCCTCGGCCGGCGACGGATCGGGGATTTCGGATGAAGAG
>JBGPFL010000765.1:0-3344 GCA_041483295.1 Blastocatellia bacterium
AAGAAGGAATGAAGTGGATGAGTCCACGCAATTTCGTCATCATATCCGTCATCCTGGCCTATGCTTCGCTCGTTGCAGGCGCATGTGCGATGGCCTCCGCGCAGACGGCCGCACAAGAGCCGAAACGCCAGACGGTTGATCCTGCGGCCTGGGGGAGCAATCACGCAGGCAAGCCGATACCCGAATACGTTCGTGGCGACGAGTGTCTCTTCTGTCACCGCAATGACATCGGCACGACCTGGCAGAAGACTTCCCACGGAACAACGCTCAGACAACGCGAGGAGGCTCCGGAGTTGAGCAAACTCCTGCAGAGCCAGGCCGCATTGAGTGGAGTTGCTCCTCAGGTGCAATTCTTTCTAGGAAGTCGCCATCACGTGAGATTCCTGAAGAAGGAAGGTTTCGGAAAACTGTCGCTGCTCAGTGCGAAGGCGGACCTGCGGCCCGACCGCCAGCTCGAAAGCCTGATCGGGGGCGACAAGCCGACGTGGGATAAGGGTCGCTTTGCGAATCAGTGCGCGGGGTGTCACGCAACCGCGGTTGATCCCTCGACAAAGGCGATTACACTCTACGGTCTGGACTGCTCGACATGCCACGGCGATGTGACGCTCAATCACACCACTGATACTTCGTTGATCTGGCTGTCGAAGAAACGCCGGAACGATGCCAGGGCGATAACTTCAATCTGTGCTCAGTGCCATCTTCGAGGCGGGAAGTCGAAGTCGACAGGCCTGCCTTATGCCAACAACTTTGTGGCGGGCGACAATCTGTTTCAGGACTACACGGCCGACTTTGCTAAAGCTGACGATGAGACATTGAACCCGGGGGACCGGCACGTGTGGCGCAGCGTGCGCGAGGTAGCGCTGTATGGCGCATCCACTCCGACGTGCCTGAGTTGCCACGATGTGCACGGCGGCTCGAGCTTCAAACACCGGCGGTTGCCGCGAACCGCGATGTGCATCGACTGTCACAGCGAAGATGGACCCTACAAGCCGGCGAAGGCTTACAAGGTCAGCAGTCAGTTGTGCGACTATTGATGAAGGAACAGCCACGAATGACACGAATCGCCGCGAATTCGTGACCATTCGTGGAATTCGTGTTATTCGTGGCTGTTCCTTTGGGCGCGGTACTTGACGCACTCGTGCAACACTTCCCGGTATTCCTCAATGTCTACCTCGCGCTCACAACAGAGGAGCATCAGATTGCCGTCGTCGCGGAAGTTGTCGTCCCACTCGACTACCTGGTCGTCGGTCCAGTCCGGTGAGTACTGCTTCATCTTCTCGTCAGGCATACGGTCGAGATATGCGCGAAGGTTTACGCTCGTTTCGTCTCCTCGCTCGCCTTCATAGTCCTGTTCGAAATTCCAGAGGGGTTGTTCCATAGTTATGCTCTTGCGAATTGATCTCTCGCCCGACTGGGCAATGATAGATGAAGACCGTCCCCAAGATAAAGGCCCGGTTGTGCCACGGTCTATTTGAGTTTCGAAAAGCCTCTGTTCCACCTGATGCGTTCGTTACCCGCTTCGTCGCGTTCAACCGACCAGTAGATGAAGTATGGTTTTCCTGTGATCAACTCGCGGGCAACAGGGCCAAAGTATCGGCTGTCCTGGCTATTGTCGCGGTTGTCGCCCATAACGAAGTAATGGCCGTCAGGCACCACGAACGGTGTATCAACGCCGAAAAGCTGATCGCGCATGCGCATGGACGACTGCATCACAGCTCGCATCTGATCCTCACGAGGGAAATAATAGAAGACGCGGTAGGGTCCTTCTCCTTCAGACGACAATTCCCGCATAGCACCCGCGCCTTGATATCCTTCCACAAACACGCGGAGTTCGCTGAGGTCCTTTTGATTGATAAGGACTTTCGTATCTCGAATTTCTATTGTTTCGCCTGGCAGGCCAACCACCCGGCTGACGTATTGAACACTGGGATCCTCGGGATATTTGAAGATGATGATGTCACCTCGTCTGATCTCATGGAATAAGCGGTCTACAAGCAGCCTGTCGCCCGCGAGGATGGTGTTAGCCATTGCCCCTGTTGGAACGCGAACGAACCGGTTGAACAGGAAGAGCCATATCGCCCCAACAGCGAGGATTATCGCTGAAAAGCCAAAGAAGATTATCCGCCTCTTAGTCAGTTGCATGAGATTCGACCGAGACTGCACAACCCGGGTTTCCGCGCTTGGTCACTTCTGACCCTGCTTCAGAATGTCCCGGATCTCTGTGAGCAGGACCTCCTCATTGGAAGGCGGGGGCGGAGTTGCTGCAGCTTCTTTCTTCTTCATCGAGTTGATCGCTTTGACGACTATGAATATCGAGAAGGCGATTATCAGAAAGTCGAAGGCTGCTTGAAGGAAGGTTCCGTAGTTGATGGTCACCGGTGCTTCCGGCGTTCCAGCGATCCTCAGCTTCAGGGTGGTGAAGTTGGCACCGCCGATCAGCAGTCCAAGCGGAGGCATCAGGATGTCGGCAACAAAGGAAGAGACGATCTTGCCGAAGGCGCCGGCGACGATCACGGCTACGGCAAGGTCCAACACGTTGCCTCTCTTGATGAAGGCTCCGAACTCTTTGAGCAGGCCCATAGTCTTGTCTCCTCCGTACTCGACCGCGACTTGATGACTTGCGAGGTGTGGGTTGCTACCTCGCCGTAGCGCCCCCATCAACGACGAAGGTCTGGCCGGTCACAAACGAAGACTCGTCCGAAGCAAGATACAGTGCGAGGCCGCCTATCTCGTCGGGCCGGCCGACTCGTGGGATGGGCTGCGTGGCCTCGAGTCGCTTAAGGTGCTCTTCATTCTTCCAGAAGTATTCGCTGAAGTCCGTTTGAATCAAGCCGGGCGCAATGACGTTAACTCGAATGTTGTGCTTACCCAGCTCGACTGCCCATGTTCGGCTCATCATTATGAGGCCCGCTTTGGTAAAGCTGTAGACCAGACCACCGGGTTGAGGTCTGAGACCTGCTATCGAGGCAATGTTGATGATCGATCCGCCGGTGCCGCGCTCGATCATCTTCGGCGCAGCGAGCCGAATGAGCCTCACCGCCGAAAGCACGTTGATTTCGACCATCTTCAAGATCATGTCGTCGCCGACTTCCAGGGCCGGACCCTGTCCGATGTTTGTGGCGCTGTTGTTGACCAGTATGTCGATCGGACCAAGCCGGCTCTCAGTTTCGCGGACCAGGTTCTCGAGTTCGGCGACCCGGCCTACGTGACAGGCGATGGGGACTGTCTTGCCGGGGAGGGATTTGAACTCCTCGGCAGTGGCCTGGAGGTTCTCCATCTTGCGGCTGGCGATGGCGACGTTGGCTCCGGCTTCAGCCAGGCGTCTGGCGATCTCCTTTCCAATG
>JBGPFL010000766.1:0-3339 GCA_041483295.1 Blastocatellia bacterium
ATTCCGATTGCAGGCCATTCGCGATCGTTTTAGCTATTACCCTCATGATGTTTGGCTCTACTTGATGGCTTCTGGCTGGGCCAGGATCGGCCAGGAGGAGCATTTGATGGGCCGCGCCGGAATGGTCGGCGATGAAATCGGTTCGGCGATTATTGGATCACGGCTGGTACGAGATCTTATTCGACTCTGCTTCTTGATGGAGAAGCAGTATGCCCCTTATGCCAAATGGTTCGGCACAGCCTTCAATCAGTTGAAGTGTGCAGAAGAGCTATCACCTATGTTGAGGAGAGTTTTGTTAGCCCAGACGTGGGAGGACCGTCAGAAGGGCCTTGCCGTGGCTTACGAGTGTGTCGCCCGGATGCACAATGGGCTGGGCATCACTGAGCCGCTTGCCACAAAAATATCTACTTTCTTCGGACGCCCCTTCCTCGTTATCCAGCTTGCCGGTGGTTTTGCAAATGCGATTCGGGAGCGCATCACCGGCAAGTCGGTTAAGCGAATTGCCGGCAGCGGACTAATTGGCAGCATCGACCAATTCAGCGATAGCACGGATATCCTATCTGACCCACAATGGCGGACGAAGCTACGTACGCTATACGAATGAGAGCATTACTCTAAGCTGTGCGCGGCCGCCAGCGCGCTCTCGAGTGAATTCACGTGGCCATCCAATTGAAGCTCGTACACCTTGCGCAGGATCTCACCCATCTTCGCGCCCTCCTCGAATCCGGCTTCGAGCAAGTGACGACCCATCAACAGAGGCTCGGGTGGGGCGTGCTCCACTCCCAGGGCACGGGCCTTCTCCAGAAACCACTCCTGCTTGAATGAAGACGCTACCGGGCCGCGTCCCATCGAGTCCGCCTTAGCTACTCGGTAGAGCAGGTTCATATCCACCTTTCGCGCCAGTCTGCGAAATGCGCCGTCCGTTATTCGCTCTCGCTCTTCATAGAATTGCCCTGGCCGCAGGTGCTCGTGCACCAAAGCCAGAATCTGAGACCGCACGTCATAACCCGCCAGCGTGTACAGGCCGAGCTTGTCCAACAAAACTCGCGTCGGCTCGAGTCCGGCCGAGTCGTGACCTAAAGACCTGATGCGGCCCCCCTGCACTTCCGTCGTGAGCGGCTTGCCCAGATCGTGACATAACGTCGCAAGCATGACCGTTATCCGTTTCTCTCGGGACAGATCGGCGCTTAGTTTCACCGCCTCGTCAAGGCAGAGCTTCGTGTGAATGAAGACGTCGCCTTCGGGATGCCACTCGGGTTCTTGTGGGCAATCCACAAGCGCGCGAATCTCGGGGAAGAGGTTGTCCAGAACGCCCAGATCGAGCGCCGCCTGAAGACCTATCGAAGGATGCTCCGCCAGGGTTAGCAGTTTTTCTATCTCGCCCCAGATGCGCTCGCGAGGCAGGTCTGAAAGATCGATCGACCTGCACAGCTCGATAGTCCCACGGTCTATGGTCATCTCAAAGCGGGCGGCAAGCTGAACCGCGCGCAAGACTCGAAGACTATCTTCGACGAAGGTTTCTGCGGCGACGGCTCGAAGCACGCGCCGCTTGAGGTCCTCGCCCCCACCGTAAGGATCGAGGAGATCATCGGTCAGCGGATCGTAGAGCACGGCGTTGACGGTGAAGTCGCGTCGTCGCGCGGCCTCCTCGAAGCTCATCGTCGGATCGCCCTCGATCGCGAAGCCTCGATGCCCGCGGCCTGACTTGGATTCCCGGCGAGGAATGGAGACGTCCACCTCGATTCGGTCCTTGGCGGCGGCACCGGCACCCTGTTGCGTACTGCTTACCCCGGTAAAGGAGAGCTTGTAAACCGAGAAGCTTCCGCCCACCGTGTTAACCGGAGCGATCGCTTCGAGGGCCTCCCGAAGGCGAGCGGGGTCGACTCGATAGACCTCAACGTCGAAGTCTTTGGACTCGCCGCCCAGCAGGCGGTCGCGTACCGAGCCGCCGACTAACATAGCCCTGCCGCCCAACTCCCTCACCGCCTCACATATTCTCAGCACTTCAGGAACCACGCAGACAGAATAGCGCGGAAGGTCTAAGGAGGTAAGGCCATCTGAGGTCAGAGATCAGAGATCAGAAGTCAGAAGTCAGAGGTAACTCTCTGACGCATGGTTTCCGACTTCTGACCTCTGACCTCTGATCGTGTTTCACTTGCCCGAGAACGTGCGTAAATAAGCGACCAGGGCCTTAATCTCGCCGTCGTTCAGTTTCGAGCCGAAGGCCGGCATCTTAGGCGGTTTGCCCTTCTTGATGTCGTCGGTCAAGTCAGCGTCGCTCTCTTTCTTTTGCCAGGCTGCGTCCGTGAAGCTAGGAGTGCCTTTCACTTTGCCCTTCCCATCCGGGCCGTGGCAGGTCACACATTTCTGAGCGACAAACAGCGCCGCCCCGTCAACCTTTGAGGAAGACGAAGGCTTGGAATCGGCTGCCGCTTTGTTGGCATTCGACGAAGGCTCCGCGCCCGTGTTCGAATTCGATGAGATCACCGGCGTGACCTGACGCGTGTTAGCATTCGACGGCTGGTTCGTGTTCGGAGCGTTCTTGTTCCCATCTTCCGATGTGTGGCACGCAACTGAGAAAACAACCGCCAGGGATAGAACTACCCCCACCTTGAAAACCTTCATTAGACAGCATCTCCTTTCGGTGATCGTTGTTTGATCTCTTCCCAGCAGGTTCGATTGTGAACGTCAACCCTTGTTCGTTTGGAATTCTGACCGATCTTCAGCGCGAAGGTCGCAAAGGGCAGTGATGCCCTGTTTCACGCCGACGCTTACCCGGCAACAGGACCCAGCCTCTTGCCCACTACGGCCTCGATCTCTGCTACAGGCACGCGCTCCTGCAGCATCGAGTCCCGGTCGCGGATCGTCGCCTGATTATCCTCGAGCGATTGATGGTCAACGGTGATGCAAAGCGGTGTGCCGACCTCATCCTGGCGGCGGTATAGTTTGCCTATTCCAGCCGTATCGTCGTACACCGCGCGCATGGTGCCCGTGCGCTGAAGCCGCGACTTGATCTCTTTGGCGAGGGTGACGATGCCCTCTTTGTTCTTCGCCAGAGGAAGGACAGCAACCTTGATCGGCGCCAGATCGCGATGAAGCTTCAAAACCACACGCTTCTCGCCGCGCACTTCCTCTTCACAATACGCATCCATCAGGAACGCGAGCACAGAGCGGCCCACTCCGGCAGACGGTTCGATCACGTACGGGAAGACGTGCTTGTTGGTCTCGTGGTCGAAGTAGGTGAGGTCGGCAGTCGAGTCGGGGTTGATCCGTTTGCCCTCCTCATTCACCGGCTTCTTCGAATGAGACTTCAGGTCGAAGTCGGTGCGGTTGGCAATC
>JBGPFL010000767.1:0-3338 GCA_041483295.1 Blastocatellia bacterium
ATGATCGAGGTCGCCGTTGCAACGACCTTGGTGAGCGAAGCGAGATCGAAGATGGTGTCGAGCGTCATCGTCTCGCGTCGAGGCATGACTGCTCGATCTCCGAATGCTTTGCGATATACGATGCGGCCTTTTCGGGCTGTCAGCACAACCGCGCCGGGGGTCTCCTTGCGCTCGATTGAGGCGCGCACGGCTTCATCGATTCGCTCGAGCCGCTCGCCTGACATTCCCACGGATTCCGGGCTGGCAGTTTGAAGCCTGCGTGATTGCTGGGGCGGGCGAGCGGATCCGCTTTGAGCAAAAACCGACGCGGCGAGAAGCGAGGCCGTCACCACACCCGTGCGGGCGACCCTGACCGCCAATAGGTGATTTCGTTTTGCTCCGCTATTCATTATTGTACGAGCGGCCGTTCCGGGTCCGAACCTACATTTCAGTTCGCCGCGTTCTCGGCTGCGACCGGCTGTTGCGCAAACGCAAAGCTTGCCGCATAGCCGACCACGAACGTCACGATACTCCCGATTAACACGAACCAGGTGAAGGCCACCATTCTGTTCTCCCACAGCACCGGGACTCCGAACTGTACGAAGATCATCACTAGAATACCAGCCACCAGCCCGACCAGCGCTCCCTTCTCGGGCACGCGGCGGGTGAGCGCGCCGAGAAGGAATATACCGAGGATCGGGCCGTTGATGAACGAGGCGATGCCCAACACCTGATTCACAATGCTCTGATTGAAACCTATTCCAACTATTGCAACCGCAATCTGGACAAGACCCCAAAACGCCGTCATCCATCGCGACACCTTCAAGTAGTGTGCGTCGGTCGCCTTCGGCTTAATCAACGGCTGGTAGAAGTCTGTGAGCGAAGTCGTCGCCGATGAATTGAGCGACGAAGAGAGCGTCGACATAGCGGCGGCAAAAATCGCTGCAACTACAAGGCCCACCACCCCGACCGGCAGTTGGGTGATGATGAAGACGGGAAACACCCTATCGGGGCGCGTGAATTCCGTTGCCGGCGGGAAGTGATTATAGAAGACATAAAGCCCGGCGCCGATCATTAGGAACAACACGAATTGCGCGAAGATGATCAGCCCGCTAGTCAGCAGCGCGAGGGTTGCCTGCCTCGATGACTTGGCGCACAAATATCGCTGGACCATCAACTGATCCGTGCCGTGCGTAGCGGTGGTCAAAAACGCTCCGCCGATCACTCCAGCCCAAAAGGTGTAGGTCTTCGACAGGGAGAGCGCGAAGTCGAGAACCTTGAACTTGCCCGCCGCCTGGCCGACAGCAACGTACTCGCCCCAGCCTCCCGGAATCCGTTCGAGCAAGATGTAGCCCGCAACTAGTGCGCCGATCAAGTAGATGAACAACTGAGTGACATCCGTCCAGATCACCGCTTTCATTCCGCCCAGGTAGGTATAGAGAATCGTCGCCGCCCCTATGATCAAGATCGACGCGACAAAGCTCCACCCCGTGACCTCTCTCAGCACCAGCGCCGTAATCAATAGCCTCAAGCCATCGGCCAGACTGCGCGTGATCAAGAAGAGACTTGCTGCCGCCCGCTTCGAGCTTGAACCGAAGCGCCTGTCAAGCACTTGATAGACCGTGTACAACTCGCCGCGAAAATAGAGCGGGATAAAGAGGAACACTATGACGATTCGTCCGAGCATGTAACCGAAGACCAGCTGCATGAAGGTCATGCTTCCGCCGAATGCCAGACCCGGGACACTCACGAACGTTGCGGTGCTGGTCTCGGTCGCCACGATTGAGAATGTGATCGCCCACCATGGCACGTCGCGGTCCCCCACGAAGTAGTCGCGAATGTCTTTCTGGCCGCGCGAGAAGTGCCAGCCGAACGCGGTCACGCCCGCCATGTAGGCGACGATTATTATCAGATCGACGACGCTGAGTTGCATTGGCGAAGAGTCTATCAGGGAACTGGAGGATCAAAAGCTCCTATAAGCAGTTCCGAAGTGAGCGGCTCGGCCGACCTCCCCGTGCGCTAGCAGGCTGCGGAAAGACTGATTCTTGCCACTAAGACACGAAGGGGCACGAAGAGTGTAGAGTGAGGTGCCCATTGTCTTGATGCGGCTTTGTGTCTTCGAGTCTTCGTGGCATATGGAGGTTTTTCGCATCCTGCTAGCTGTCAGATTGGCGAAGGATCGTCTTCCTCGCGGGATGTCGGCGAACAGGTGTCCACTGGCGGCTCCGTGCCCGTTCAGCCGTGTTTGAAACACGCTGCTTGTTGCGCGAGTTTCGCTGCCCCTACAGCCGGTGAAAAGAGGGGCGGCCGTACCTCTGCATTGGCTGCCGCCCGTGCGACGGTCTCCGTGAACGCCTTTAACACATACTCGCCCGAGCTGAAGACGCTTCCAACATAGGCCACCCCGAACGAGTCAGACTGCATCCCCAGTTTCTCGATGACAGAGACCACGAGTTGACCAAGCTCCGAACCCGCCTCGGCAAGAATCTGCTGCGCGACTTGATCACCTGCCCGCGCGGCTTCGCCCACGAGCTGCGCCAGCGATGCTATTTCAACCGGCTCCGAATCGCCGTTGTAGATGACACCGGGCAGGTCAACCGCACTCGCGATGCCCAGACGCTGACACACTCTATCGGTGAGAGCGGTCGAAGGCGAACGGCCATCGAATGAAGCCGCCACCGCATGCAGTGCCCGCCTGGCGATGTCAAAAGCCGATCCTTCATCGGAGAACGTCGGTCCCCATCCACCGGACCGCTCTTCTTCACCCGATTTGTTCACTCCCACCGAGATGGATCCCGTGCCCGCGATGATCACCACACCCGGCTCACCGTCAAGCGCGCCGGCCAGCGCAGCCCTGAAATCCGTCACGAGCTGCAGGTTCTGGATCCCAAACGAGTGGTCGAGGGCGTCTTTCATCGTGTGGTAGTGGATTGGGTGATTCACGCCGGCCAGCCCGAGGCACGCAGCATCTATCTGATCGCGACTGATTCGGGCGGCGGCACACGCTTCAGAAACGGCGTTGTCGATGTGTGAGATGGCGTCCTCGAGGCCGACACGCAAGAGGTTCGACCCTCCGCTGAAGGCTTCGCCAACGACACGGTATAGAGCATCAATGATCACCGCATGAGTCTTGGTGCCTCCGCCATCGACTCCCAGAAAGTATTTGTTTTCACTCTCCACTGGTTCGTGGATCTCAAGCGATCCAGAATTATTTCTCTTGGCGACCGGCGATCTGTCAACGGTCAATAGCTTGGACATTACTACTTCCTACTTCCTGCTGAATCATCAAACAGCGGCATCGGCTCCCGATATGGGGACGCCTTTCGAATCTATGTCTGTTTCTCTCTTCGGCTCTACTC
>JBGPFL010000768.1:0-3336 GCA_041483295.1 Blastocatellia bacterium
AAGAACAGCCGTCCAACGCCAAGTGTTATCGCGAACGAGGCGACCTGCAACAAGAAGTGTCGGCGCACGCGCAAGTGCCGGCGCTGATAACGCATCAGGTACTGCCACAGCACCAACAGCAACATCATCACGATTACCACGGTCCCGCCGAACTCGATTGCTCGCTGGCCGATGGGACGGTAGCTGGAGGCGACCCTCAGCAGCTCGGCCTTGGCGCGAGTGACAGTCTCACCGCGATTGACGATTGGCTTGCCACGCTCCACCGATATCGTGACCGGTCTGATGGCCTGCTGGGCAACCTTCTTCCGCGCGTCGGTCTCCGTATCATTGTAGACGAGATTCGGAATCACCAGGGAGCTGAGCACTTCCCCCAGTAATCGTCGCTCAGCCGCATCGTACTCTACCGGAAGGACCAGCTTATCGGACCGCAGAGAGGCATGGGCGTTGATGAGGTCGCGAACCGAAGAGAGGTCAGTCAACGTCTTGTCCTCGCCTGTCTTGACATCGTGGCGCGTGATTCCGGTTGCTCCCAGCTTGACCAGCAGGTTGCGGCGGTCGATTATGCCGGTCATCATCACCAGTTCGATGTGGTCGATCATCAGCCTCTCGAGTTCGCCGTTGAACCGATGCTTGATCAGCGTGCCGACCTGGTCCAGGTCGAGAATGATCCCGCTCGTGTCCTTGATGTTCTGGCGTAACTGGTCGGGCGATGTTTCGCGAAGTCCCTCTCGTCCGGCGGCGAACATCTGCTCAATGCTGTTACGGATGTCGCGAGTCGCCTTTGGATTGAAATCGAAGACCGGCAAGACTGAAGATGTTGCCTGGGCGCGCGCGCGCTCGGTCTCGTCCGTGTCCTCGATAGGCTTGATGTCGTCGGGCGCGATGACGTCAGCCGCCGCAATGGCGCCGGCCGGGAGGGCCTCGATCTGAGGCCGCTGGTAGTTACGCAGGAGCATCAATGAAAGGGCGATGACTATGAACAGGCCGACGCCGCCGTCTACGACCGCTTTGTCCGAGAGAGTTGAGGAGAACTTCTTCACCACACCTGAGAGCCTTGCGAAGCGGCCGGAGTTGGAGGTGGCGGCGGGCTTGGTAGACATAGTCGGTAGTGCGTGATGAGTGATCAATGTTCCGTGGCGGTATGCTCGTAAGCGACACGGATCGGCTCGAGCGCCAACGGATCAAGCATCAGACTTCACAGCTTATCCTCCAGCTTGCTCTTGGCGCTATGCTCGTAGGCCGTGATTATCAGCTGAACCAGCCGGTGTCGAACGACATCCTTCTCGTTGAAGTACACGAATTCGATGCCTTCCAGGCCGCCGACCACGCGCTGAGCTTCAACCAGTCCGGAACGACGTCCGGCAGGCAAGTCTATCTGGGTTATGTCGCCGGTGATGACGGCTTTCGACCCGAATCCAATGCGAGTTAGAAACATCTTCATCTGCTCGGAGGTCGTGTTCTGAGCTTCGTCAAGAATGATGAAGGCGTCGGCGAGCGTCCGGCCGCGCATGAAGGCGAGTGGGGCGACCTCTATGACCCGCTTTTCGAGCAGACGGGTTACCCTTTCGTAGTCGACCAGGTCAAAAAGGGCGTCGTACAGAGGGCGGAGGTAGGGATCTACTTTGTCTTGAAGGTCTCCCGGCAGAAACCCGAGCTTCTCGCCGGCCTCGACCGCCGGACGAGCGAGCACGATACGATTCACGCGCTTCTGCATCAACTCCTGCACGGCAACGGCGACTGCGAGATATGTCTTGCCCGTTCCGGCAGGTCCTATGCCGAAGACTATGTCGTGCTTTTCGATGGCTTCGATATAGCGGCGCTGATTGGCCGAGCGCGCGGTCACCTGCTTCTTACCGGTTGGATTGAGGCGCGATTTTGTGAAGTAGTCGCGCAGGGTGTAGGCTCGATCTTCGGCGATCTGTCTGAATGCGGACTTCAACTCATCGTTGGACATCCGGCGACCTTCCTCAAACAGAGCCGCGAAGTCTTCGAGGATGCTCAGGACTACTTCGACGTCGGAGTCATCGCCTTCGATCATCAACTCGTTGCCTCGGAGCTGGAGGCGTACGCTGATGAGGCTTTCCAGGTACTTGATGTTCTCGTCATATGGGCCGTAGAGGGCCCTTATGCCTTCCTCAGGTAGAACCACCTTCTTTAGCGCTGCCGATTTCTCTCCCATAGATTTACTGAAGTCTAGCCCGCCTTCTCTTTTCAAGATCCTGGTTAGGACAAAGCGGTATCAGTTTAGCACAACCAAAGGGGTTTGGTGTCCCGTTTGTCGTTTCTCGTTTATCGTTTGTCGTTTCTCCTTCTCGCCGCGAAGGGGCTGACGAGAAACGACAAACGAGAGCGTGTATCTTTTTCGGAATTGTTCAATATTGAACATCATTCGACCTCAAATCAGTGTAATCATCGCGATCACAGAGTATGAGTTGGGTTGGGGTGGGGGGTAACATGCCGATCAAGATCACGATTAACGGAAAACCCGCGATTACGACTAAGGTCAAGAATGAACTGGAGCGGTCGGTGCTCGACGCGATCATCGACGAAGTCGAGAAGACGATTCGATCCACGACTAGCTTCGAAGAATCGCAACAAATCACCCTTCACGTAATCGGAAGTGACCTCGAGAGTCTTGCTTTCGACCTCGAGGGACCTGAAGAGATAGTTAACAGGGCTCGAGCGGGTTTTGATTAGCTCCGTTGCTTTGGGGAGCGGGACCGCTCGCCCACAGCCAGGAGGGTTTCATGACTGCCAACAATGGGTGATCACCAGTCACCCTGCTTGATACGCTTCTTGATCTTTCGCCTGGTCAGGTCTCGCTTGAGCGGACTGAGATAGTTGATGAAGAGCTCGCCGTCAAGGTGATCGGTCTCGTGTGAGACGCAGCGAGCTTCGAGATCCATCACGTCGAGCGTGAAGGCGCTTCCGTCGATGTCTTGCGCGCGAACGACAAGGCGCTGAGGCCTTGCAACCTGAATGTAGATGCCGGGGAAGCTGAGACAGCCTTCGTCGCCGATCTGCTCGCCTTCTTCGCTCTCGATCACCGGATTGATCAGGGCGAGCTTCTGCTTCTTGTTCTTGCCGCTGCTGCAGTCCATGATGAACAGGCGTTTTAGCGCTCCGACCTGCGGAGCCGCGAGTCCGACGCCGGGAGCCCCGTACATCGTCTCGAACATATCATCGACGAGCTTGCGGACGCTGTCGTCGAATTTGGTGATCTCTTCGGCGTGTTTGGTCAGGACGGGATCGCCGTATTTCAATACTTCCAGAATCATCGCTCTATCTTAAACTCCCTTTGACGTTCTTCGATATGGCGCCGCTCGGCCACTTTCT
>JBGPFL010000769.1:0-3328 GCA_041483295.1 Blastocatellia bacterium
CAAGGCGCGCCCAGAAGTTTATGATCCAGGCGCGGCTCCATCCTGTGTGGCCGCTTCCTGCCTGAAGCCTGCGCTCGAGCGACACTCGCGCCGCACGTGCCAGCTCGGGCGTGCCGCGCAGAGTGATCTGATTGCCCGGATGCAGGGCGAACAGGTGAGAAATATGGCGGTGGCCCGGATCAGGCTCATCATAGTCTTCGAGCCACTCTTGCAACTGCCCGTGCTTCCCGATCTTGAGAGGCGGCAACCGGTCACGCGCCGCAGTCACTCTCTTTCGAAACTCCGGATCAACTCCAAGCACCACGCTGGCTTCAATCACGCGGCCGAAGAGCGCATAGGTAATCTCCGTATCCATCGTTGGTCCCATACAGAGCTTGGCTTCGTCACCATTGGGCAACCGATAGCGGTTCTCAGGCGAAATCGAGGGCCCGGTCACCAGATGACCCTTGCCGTCATCAACCAGATAATCGAGAAGGAACTCAGCAGCCTCCTTCATCACCGGATAAGCGCGCCTGGCGAGGAACTCGCGATTCCGCGTGAAGTCGTAGTGATCCCACAGGTGCAAGCTCAGCCAGGCCCCACCCATCGGCCAGAGGCCCGCATGGACTCCATCAATTGGCACGGCGTCGCCCCACAAATCCGTATTGTGATGTATCACGAAACCACGCGCGCCATAGATACTCTTCGCTACTCTCCGGCCATCGTCGCGGGCGTTGTCAATTAGATCGAACAAAGGTTCATGGAGTTCGGAGAGATTGGAGACTTCTGCCGGCCAGTAGTTCATCTCGGTGTTTATGTTGATCGTGTACTTGCTATCCCAGGAAGGTTGCAGCTGATCATTCCAGATGCCCTGAAGATTTGCCGCCATCGTACCCGGACGGCTGCTGGCCATGAGGAGGTAGCGTCCGAATTGGAAATAGAGCGCTTCGAGCGCCGGGTCCGACTCCCCGGCTTGCACGCCCTTCAGCCGCTCATCCGTCGGCAGGTCAGAGGGCGAAGCCGCCAGCCGGAATTCGACGCGTCGGAACAGTCGTTGATGATCGGCAACGTGAGCGGAGCGAAGCTGCTGGTAGGATTTCTTTGCAGCCGTCAGGTATTGCTCGCACGCAGCCCCGGGATCCCTCTGGCGAAACTCTGTCGCCGCAGCAAAAAGCAACGTGGCCGCGTTCGCACCTACGATAGACAGTTCAGTGCCTTGCGCCTGCACTCGCCCGCCTTCGGGAAGAACCTGCAACACACCCTGGAACTTGACACCCACCTTGCGCTCGGCCGGATGGCGGTCGCCGCGGGGGATGGCTTGGCCTTCGATTACAACTCGGTTGGGGCCGAGGGCGCGGGTCTTGCTGTCCTGTTCGCGAGTGAGCGTTGCCGTGAAGGAGATGCGGCCGGGCTTGTTGCTTGTCAGCCGAATGACAATCACCTGATCGGGCGACGATGAAAACACTTCTCGGCTGAAGAGCGCATCACCAGAGTGGTAGCTGACCCGGGCGATCCCTGAATCAAGATCGAGTTCCCTGCGATACTCTCTTGCCTCTCGCTGGCCGGAGAAACGAATAAGCAAGTCGCCAAGCGGCTGATAAGGAGGCAGCCGTTTCGGCGTCGATATGATGGTCCTCTCGGCCAGCTGCTCGGCCTCTTTGGGTTGGGCCGCGAACAACAGTCGGCGGACCTCGGCCAGATTCCTCGCAGCTTCCGGGTTTCCGCGGTCTCGCTTTTCGCCGGCCCAGATCGTGTCTTCGTTGAGCTGAATGCGTTCGGACTCTGCGCCTCCAAAGACCATCGCCCCCAGGCGTCCGTTCCCGATGGGGAGAGCTTCGGTCCACGCGGTAGCGGGCTGCCTGTACCACAACACATTTGTTGCTTCGGGCGCGGGCCCGGTTCCAGCGGAACGAGCTTCAGAAAGAACGGAGGTGCACAGGAGAAGCAAGAGGATGATTGTTTGTTTCATGGTCGTTTCGCGTTTTGCGTTTCGCGTTTTCGACAGCTTTCTCCAGATTGCACGACTACGATAACCCACAAACGCGAAACGCCGAACGCGAAACCCGGAACGCAAAACGCGAAACGCCCCAGGCTCACGGAGCATTGGGTCCCACATTCGCCGTGGTGAGCGGGCGAACGGTGATTGCCGCGGTCGAGATCGTCGAGCCGGGTCTTGATCCGCAGATTACGCGGATGATACAGATGAAGAACCAAAAGACCGTAGTAGAGCAACGGACAGTCCATCCGTTGTTTCTGCGAAATCCGCGGAATCTGCGGATGGGATTGACCGCTCAAGATGTGACCCGCACCGATCTCTGCGAGACGCCAGCCACGTAAATGCTTCCGATGAGAATCAACCGTTATTTCTTTCCTTTGATCGGGACACTAGCAGGATAGAAAACCGGTGGATGCCACCAAGACACGAAGGCACATCAAGCGATGGGCACTTCAGTTATGCGCTTCGTTGTCCTTCGTGTCCTGGTGGCAAGAAGACAGTTTTTTCCAGCCATGCCAGGCGGCGTCTCCCCGCCACTTCAATAGCACCCTGATGACGACCAACTTGACTCGTTCATCGTCGATTTGAGAAGTGAGCGCGACCCTTTCAGAGTCGGACTAACTGCGAGCTTCTGCTCTTGACTCGTTCGCTTCACGGTTTCGGCAACCGCCCATCTCATTAACACCTCACTGTGGGGTGTTAATGAGAAGCCACGCTACGCGACCTCGAGTCCCACTTTAGTTGCACCCTTTTCAGACTTGTTTGCGCTCGTGTTCTTTACGAACGAAGATGTTGTCTTGCTTCGGTTCCCCGTCGCACTCGATGGCGAGCGTCGTGATTGGATCATCGGGCGCCTTCTCTGGAAGCCCGGTGAAACGCACGCGCAAGCGGTCCTGTTGGAACGCCACCTTCTCGCCGGTCGCGAGTAGGCTCGCGGACTTGACCTGTGACATCAGCCCGGCCATCACGGCCGTTTCACCGGGCCAGAAATGGATATGCATGAAGAGCGTGTTTCCGCGCCTGGTGAAGGTCGCGTAATTCGAGCGGCGGGGCTGACAGTTGTCGCTTCCATAGATCGCCTTGCCATTCTTATCCATCCACTGACCCACGGCGCTCAGAATGCGAATCGATTCTTCAGGAATTGATCCGTCGGCCTTTGGACCGATGTTGAGCAGATAGTTGCCGCCGTCGCGAGCGCACGTAATCAGGTTTCGAATGACGGTCTTGGGCGTCTTCCAATCGTCGTCGCTGCGGTGGTACCCCCAACTGCCGTTCATGGTCATACAGGATTCCCACGCGCGGCCTCCCTCTTCAGCTTGAATGCGCTGCTCGGGTGTGGAGAAATCTCCCTGA
>JBGPFL010000770.1:0-3321 GCA_041483295.1 Blastocatellia bacterium
GGTCGACATGCGAAAGACCCATTGCGTAGCTCCGAACTCCGCCTTCATTTCACAGACAGGCTAAATCTCTGTCTCAACCATGCGGTAGAGATTCCACCAGCCCGAGCGATCCGAGACAAAGTACAGGAGTCCGTCGGGCGACCACTCGGGTTGAAAGATCGACTCGCTCTTACCGCCGGCGACCCTCTCTCGTTGACCGAGCGAACCGTCTTCGTTCAGTACGGCGAACCACAGTTCGGCGCCGTCCCAGGGCATGTTCGGATGGTCCCATGACATCCAGGCGAGTGCGCTTCCGTCCGGGCTCAAACGGGGCGAGCAGTAGAAGTCGTTTCCGGCAGCGAGCACGTCCACGCCGCCGCCATCGAGAGCGATGGCCACAATCGTATTAACGGACTCGCGGCCGGGTCCGGTCTGATCTTCTCGCACGGCGATGATTCGGTTGCGGCGCCGGTCGACTATACTGTCTGCGTAGCAGAGATTCTCGCCGCCGGTGACCGGACGCGGCGCCGACTCGGCAGGCTGATGGTAGAGCCGCTGATCGGTAAAATTCGAAAAGTAGACCTCGCCTTTCTCAACGATGTAGGCGCCGCCGCCGTATTCATGAACGCGAGTGCGCGCGTTAAAGCCGGGCGGGGTCTGATCAGTCATTCGCCCATCAGGCGCGCGCCGAACGATGACGCTGCGGCCATTCTCAGAAGGCCGGTTCTCGGTCCAGTAGATATCCTCACCATAGACCAGGAGATCGCCAAGCCCGATGGTTCCGGCCACAATAAGGTCCGAAGTGATCGGTGATTTCCAGGAGCCGTACGGCCGCACTCGCACATCGGTCATGGTTGTGGTTCTCCTCGTTTGGTTTCAAAAAGTGATCGAACCGGCACAAGCGCGCGCTTGATCTGCTCGCGCATACCAATGCGCGTTTCTCTTCAGGAGAGGGTCCTTCCCAACCCGAGTACCTTAAGCGAGTGTGCCTCATTGTATCACAGGGCCTTGTGCAACCTGGCAAAATCAGCAGTCATTTGTCACTTGTAATTTCTCTCCCGCATCATAGTCGATGCCGCTCTTTTGCCGCGAGGCTAAGAATGAAGATGACCAATGACAAATTCTTGATCATCTTTTCTCGGATTGCTCCTGAGACGCCGCTTCAATCGCACGGAGCACATAGACGCCTACCTCAAGGCGGCGGGCGTACTCCTCTGCCACCAACGCGTGATTGCCCTTTCCAGCATCGGCGCGCGACAACCCTGTGACCCGCGATAGCTCGCCTAGCGCAGTCATACCCGCTCCGTTCAAGTAAGCCCGCGCGACAGCGCAGAGCGCGGCCTCGCGCCTGACCTTCACCGACAGAGGTTCGGGAAAGCGCCCCTCGGCAAGCATCCAGATGTAAGTGAACGACGGCTCGTACACCACCTCTCCGGGAATCACCTTCATCGCTCTCTGCAGTTCGTCGATGGCGCGAGTGAAACGCGCCCGATCCGCGACTCCCGACTCCTTCCGAAGGTCCCCCGTCGCCATCTCCCACTCGCGACGCAGCACCTTCAGCACCGCGCGCGCATCCGGCGACAGCCTGTCGGCCTCTGCCCTTCGAGGCACTCCCCACAGCGCATTGAAGTGCGGTATCAAACTCGGCGCGATGAAGGTCGAGCGCCCCCTGACGAGCTTTGCGTAGTAGACGCGCCCTCGGCGCATGACTTCGTCTTTGATAACCCAGGCGAGACTGCTTTCGGGATCTTTCTGAACGTTGCGGGGCATGTAGGCGTCGCGGCGCCCGCAGACCGCCGTATAGAGCGACGGGCCGGGCCTGCGAGCATCGGTTAGCGTCGCGCAGAAGCCGAGGCTTTCAACCATGCATTCGGCATCAAGGGCGGTTTCGACGCGCAGTTCGGGAAGCCGCCGCCACATCTGGTCGCGGTAGGCCTCGATCTCTTCCGTCAGTACGTTGGTCATGTGGCTTGCGGAGTATGATTATACAGAACAGAGGGATACAGCCCGAGCGTTATCAATGCAGTTCTGTTGGTGAGACACGAACGAGCGCTGGATAGAATCTAACTGGCGGTTCTTCCCCTCAGTCCCTGGGCTCTGCCCAGCACTGTTGAGCGCACCTTCTCATACGCCGTGTTTCCCAGCGCGCCCTTGGCCGCCGCGAGAATGGCCACTCGGACTTGACGTGCAAGTAGTCGGTGAGCGCGACAGGTGTCTTCGAATTCAGCCATACTTGTGTCTCGCTCAACAACCAGTCGGGCTAAACGAAACGGATCTGCGCTTGTAGAATTAGCGGCTATGCGGCTGGTAGCTACGGACCGGTATCCGGCCAGCTCGGCTATCTGTGATACGCGCCTGTTCCAACGGCCGCCGGGGCAAGCGAAGTGATCCACGGGGCGGCCGATGAGCTGCTCCAGTCTGTCCTTCGCTCCCGCAATCTCAACCTGCAGCCGGTCGGCGCCGAGGTCGGTCAGAAATGCGTGGGTCATCGAGTGGGACCCGATCTCAAATCCGAGATCGCTCAACTCGCGAAGCTGGCGCTCAGATAGATAACCGCGCTGACCCAGAAAAGCAGGCACCGCATAGAATGTAGCGTTGAATCCTCTCTCCTTCAGCGCGGGCGCCGCGGCGATCAAGTCGCTTTCACTGCCGTCGTCAAATGTGATTGCGATTCCAGGCCCACCTTCGGTCGAGTTGTGGAGTGCTTCAGTCACGCTCAGTCCGCGGAAGCCCTTCTCCTCGAGTCGGGCGAGCTGCTCGCGAAAGCGCGCTTCGGTTACTACGTAGCGCACGTATCCGGGCTCGGTCTGGCATAGCTCGCGGCCAGGAACCTCGAGCTCGTGGTACATCAGGTATACCGTGCCTGACGTGCTAGTCATCCTTCGGCCTTCCTTCCGTCAACCATCCAGACGTTCCTTTTGCCGCGGATAAAATAGAGGAGGCCCACCAGCGCGGCCGCGTTCATGACTGAAAAGACATATGCGATATTGAGCAGCCGCAGCCTGCGATAGCGCTTCCGCAGAAGGCTGGCGGCGAGCACCATCATATAGAAAGCGAGCTGGGTTGCCAGAGTCAGTTGATAGACCAGAGACTCACTGGCGAGTCCTGCGTTGGATAGAAGAAGGGCGAGCAGGAAGAACGGCGCGGCCAGCCTGATGAGTTTGTGAGAGAGGAACTGAAAGAAGAGCCGGTGGGAGGGCGCCAGCAGTCGCGGCATCAATTGACAGAGTTGATAGTTGCCCATGAGCGTGCGCGCCTTGCGTGAGAACTCTCGCGAGGCCGAATCGGGCGCCGCGTCGTAAGCCACCGCTTTCTCCTCGAAGACCACCCGCAGACCTCGAA
>JBGPFL010000771.1:0-3317 GCA_041483295.1 Blastocatellia bacterium
AGAACCGAACCCGGAAGGAGTGCAAGCATGAGTTCTCCATTGCAAATTCAAATCAAGGCCGAAGTTGACCCCCAGGACATAAAGATCTGCCGGTTCACGGTCGACCGCCCGGTTGAATCAGGCGCGGCGACCTTCAACAGCAAAGAAGAGGCAGCCGGAAACGATCTCGCGTCAAAGCTTTTCAGCATACCAGGCGTCGCTGTCGTGGAGTTCAAAGACAACCTCGTGACCGCGACGCAATCGGGGCAGGAAGACTGGCGCCAGCTCGGCAAGCGGATAGGGACTGCGATTCGAAGCTTCTTGAACCCGCCTCCTGATCTGCCGGAAGGCGATCGCCTGCCTTCGGAAGAGGTGAGGCGAAGAGTGCAGAAGGTGCTCGACGACCAGATCAACCCGGGCGTCGCTTCTCACGGGGGCTTTGTCGAATTGATAGACGTTCAAGAAGACAACATCTTTATCAGGATGGGCGGAGGTTGCCAGGGCTGCGGGGCGGCCGACGTGACTCTAAAACAGGGCGTCGAACGGCTCATTCGCGAAGAGGTACCGCAGGTCCGCGAAATTCTGGATACCACCGATCATGCGGGCGGCTCCAATCCTTATTACGCTCCTTCAAAATAGAGCACCCTTCGACGGCAAGCTCAGAGCCGGCAGCGCCGGCCCTGAGCTGTCGAATCCTTCCGCAGGACCCGGGATTCCTGAATGACAACAGCCGTCGAGCAAGTCGACTCCTCTCCGGTACGAAAGAGCGAGATCTTCGGCTGGTGCATGTACGACGTGGCTGATTCGGCCTTCACCACGGTCATCGTTACGGCGTTGTATGCACCCTACTTCAGCAAGATCGTTGTGGGAAACCCCCAGCAGGCAGATTTCCTGTGGGGAATCGGCGCGTCGGTTTCCGAGGTTGTTGTGGCCCTGCTGGCGCCGATATTGGGAGCGATTGCCGACTTCTCCGGCAGCCGGAAGAAGTTCCTGGGAGTCTGCGCGCTTACGATCTTCTTCTTCACCGCTGCGCTCTACTTTGTGGGGCCGGGGATGACAGCGCTCGGGTTGGGACTGTACATCGTCGCCAACATCGGATTCTCCGGCGGTGGCGTGTTCATCGACAGCTTCTTGCCGGGCATCTCGAATGAGTCGAACGCAGGACGCATCTCCGGACTCAAGTGGGGCCTGGGCTATATGAGCGGCCTGGTGGCGATGGCGATCTGTTATCCGCTGGCCAAGAACATTGTGGATGATCCGACGCCTGAGCAGCTCAAGCTGGCGCGGCTCATACCCCTGGTCGTTGCGGTATACTACGCGATTGCCGTCATCCCCACCTTTGTTTTCCTGCGCGACCGTAGCGTGCGCCAAACGCTTCCACCGGGCGAATCGTATCTCACGGTCGGCTTTCGCCAATTGATGAACACCTTGAAGCACATCAGGCGTTACCGCGAGCTGTTCAAGCTGCTCATTGCATTCCTTGTGTACAACGACGGCATAGTGACGGTGATCTACTTTGCGGCGCTGTACGCCAGCGTGACAATTGGATTCACGACGTCTGAGATCGCGATCATGTTCATCGCCATGAACGTGGTTGCAGCGGCCGGCGCGTTCTCATTCGGATGGGTTGCAGACCGGATCGGACAGAAGCGGACGATACTGATTTCACTGACCATATGGCTGACCGCGGTGGTGGTCGCATACTTCGCGTACTCGAAGGCGAGCTTTTATGTTGTGGCGACGCTGGCAGGAATAGGGATGGGATCTTGTCAGTCGGTGACGCGAAGCCTTCTGGCTCTGTTCACGCCGAAGAAAAACGCCGCTGAGTTCTTCGGCTTCCTGGGAATAGCGGGCAAGGCGCTTGCCTTCCTGGGCCCGATCGTCTTCGGCACGATCTCGAGAACGACCGGCAGCCAGAGGCCCGCGATTCTCTCAATCGGAATCTTCTTTGTGGTGGGAGCGATCCTGATTTCGTTCGTGAATGAGGAGCGCGGAAAAGAGGCAGCCAGAATCCCCGTAGATGTATGAACGACGAAGCGGTAACGAATTACACGAATGTCGCCTGTGAGCACGGGCCGGCGTGGAAATTCGTGGGATTCGTGGGTTTGTTTGCCTGTCTCTTGCTCACCGTTTCAGCGGCTTCCTCGCAAGACCGCAAGCTCGCAACACCTGCTCATCCGCGATGGCTCGCTCAAATCAAAGCGCAATCCGACTTCGATCTCCTGGCCCGCGTCTATTATCGAGGGCGGTTCTACGCGCTTCCCCATGTGATGTTCGTGATCGACCGCCGCGCGCACGGGCGAGTCTATTACGTCAACTCAAAGCTGTATGAGTTCCATAAAGACTTCATCAATGCTTCCTACCTGTCGTTGGAACGCGGACGCGCTCTCTATGAAAACAACTATTCGAAGGCCGACCGCCGCTTCCTGCTCGGGACGGTCGCATACCAGACGGCGGCCGGCAAATTCACTTTCGAGTTTTGGGAGAGCGACAACCTTACGACACAGTTGTTGAATGAAAGCTACGCCGCGCTCGGCAAGAGTTTCTTCGCGCCCCTTTACTTCAAACCCAATTCGCTCTCACAGGAAGAGACCGCCAGCGCGACAGTCGCCGGCGGTGGGGCTCTAGAGACGCTTACGGCAAGCGAGCTCGCGCGTGACGCCGCGTATCAGCCGCTCAATATTGCGGCCGGCATCGGCCAGCTTCGCATCATCGAGCGGATGACTCCCGATACGGTGATTGACCGCAACCAGATCGTGATATTCAGCGAAGCGCCGATTCAACTCACGCCCCTGTCCGGGATCATCACCACGGAGCCTGCGTCGCCTCTGTCACACGTCAACATGCTTGCAAAACAGTGGGCGATTCCAAACGCCCACATCAAGAATGCCGATAAGCTCTTCAGACAACTCGAAGGCAAATACGTGCGGCTGGAAGTAAGGGAGGACGACTACAGCCTGACGCCTGCAGACGTTCGAGCAGTCGAGGCGCGCCAACGAGAGTGGCTCAAGCGATCCGATCTGATCACACCAAAGGCGGACCTTGGATATGACAGGCTGACCAACCTGAATGAGCAGCGGGCGCGAGATGCCATTCGATTCGGCGCGAAGTCAGCCAACCTCGGTGAGATCATAAACGCGCGCCTTCCGGAGATCACTGTTCCTCCCGGCTTCGCGATCCCTTTCCACTATTATCGGGAGTTCATTCAGCGCAATAATCTCGAAGAGCGCATCGCGGGGGCGGTCGAGGAAGACCGCTTCGTTCACGACCCAAGATACCGAAAGCAACGGCTGGCAGAAGTGCGGCGCTGGATTACAGAGGGGCACCACAGCGATGAG
>JBGPFL010000772.1:0-3315 GCA_041483295.1 Blastocatellia bacterium
ATCCTCAGCCCAATTTTGCATGTAGATACTTCGAGAATTATCCTGTATTATATGCATTTGCAAATTTAATAGGTGATGCATCTGAGAATGTCAACCACGAATCAAAGTTGCTGAAGACTTAGGTAACGGAACTCTTAACATGCTGGTAATAGTCACTGAGGTGGCGAGTAGAGAAAGGTAATGAAGAGCAGGATGGATAAGGACATTCTTATTGGAACCCCGGAAGAGGGGCCTGAGGATTTTGGCCCTTCTGGGGGAATAGAGCGCATCGTCGCGGAAATTGACGAGGATGCGGCTGAGTCTCTGTGGGAAGACGTAGCGGCGGAGGAAGAGGAAACCGCCGAGACCGTAGAAGAGCCAAGCGAAGAGGTTGATGTCGACCTGGAGCCTGGGAAGGACGAATCTCTGGACCCGATGAGGTTGTACCTCCGGGAGATGAGTTCGGTTCCTTTGCTGACCCGCGAGGACGAGATCCGGATCGCCAAGCGAATCGAGCGAGGCAACAAGCGTATTTCCAAGGCTCTCTCGAGGTCGTTCATAACCATTGAGGAAGTAGACCGCCTTTACGCAATGCTCATCGAGGGCGAAATCAACCCTCAGGACATCGTTGACATTGTGACGGATCCCGAGGCCGAAGAGGCGCTGGAGGAACAGCGAGAAGAGATTCGGCAGCGGGTGATGTCGGAGTTCGATGAGATCACCAAGGCTCATCGAAGACTCTTGAAATTGGCCGCCAAGATTGAGGTGGAGCCGAAGACATCGAAGAAGCTCAAGAGGTACCGCCGGCAATACGCCCACCAACTCGTAGAGATGTCGAAGCGGGTAAGGACCTTTACCTTCAGCGGGGAGATGCGACGCCGCTTCATCGAATCGATAGAGGGTGTGGCGAAGCAGGTTCGCGTGGCGGAAGCTGAGCTCAACAAGGTCGAACGCGCGCTCGAGTCCAAGCGAAAAAAGGACGTGACCGAACTGAAGAGGCAACAGCGCGCGGCTCGAAAGGTGATTCGCGAGATCGAGCGCCACTTCGCGAAGCCGGCGGTGGAGATCAAGCGCACTTACCAGTCCATAATCGCTGCCGAGCACGAGGTCGAACAGGCCAAGCGCGAGATGATCGAGGCGAACCTTCGGCTGGTCATCTCGATCGCAAAGAACTATATCAATCGCGGCCTCCACTTCCTGGACCTGATCCAGGAGGGGAATATCGGATTGATGCGGGCTGTGGAGAAGTTCGACTGGCGAAGAGGCTATAAGTTCTCAACTTATGCGACGTGGTGGATCAGGCAGGCAGTGACTCGGGCGATTGCCGACCAGGGCCGTACGATTCGTGTGCCCGTTCACATGGTTGAGGTCATCAACAAGATACTCAGGACACAGCGACTGATGGTCCAGGAGCTTGGCCGCGAGCCTACTCACGAGGAGTTGGCCCGCCGGGTTGATATGCCTGCGTGGAAGGTTCGCAAGGCGCTCAAGATCGCGCAGCAGCCTATCTCGCTCGAGACTCCAATCGGGGACGACGGAGAGACAACCATCGCGAGCTTCATCGAGGATCGCCGCTCGGCCAATCCCGCTGAGACCGCGATAACCAACAACCTGCGTGAGTTGACTGAAGACGTCTTGTCTACCCTTACGCCCCGCGAGAAGGAGATTATCAAGATGCGCTTCGGCCTCGACCAGTCTGGTGAGGAGCGCACTCTCGAGGAAGTTGGCAAGCACTTCAACGTGACCCGCGAGCGGATTCGTCAAATTGAAGCCAAGGCGCTTGCGAAGCTTCGGCACCCCTCGCGTTCTCGCAGACTGCGGGCTTTCCTGGATGGAACCGCGATTGCCTCCTGAGCCGAGAGCAGTACCAGATTGTCAGAATCGGGGGCCGATGTCGGCCCCCGATTCTTTTGCGCGATCGCAAATCTTGAGCCGGGCCGCCCTATGAAAAGCCTGTGTTGTCACAGAACGCTGACAGAACCGAATGTTCTATTCAATTGCGGCCCGTACGGCTCTGAGGGTGCGCTCGGGTGTATCCGTGGGGACTGAGCAGCCCGGGGTTATCAGTAACCCTCGTTGGCCGACATCTCTCAGGGTGTTACGCACTTGTTCGCGAATCTCGGGACCCGACGAATGAGCAGCAGTTGCTTCGTTGATTCCTCCCATTACCGCCTTGCCGGAGTTAACGCGCCCCTCATTGAGCGACGGCCCCGCAGAGTAGTGCGACCAATTGAACGCAGTAACAGGATAGTCGAGCAGCGACTTGAAGTGGATGCGATCGCCGTGAACATGCAAGACGTTGAACGGAGCTTCGCGCACTGCATCGAGTATCTTGAGATCAAACGGTCGGCCCCATACGGTGTATTCTTCCGCGCTCATGACAGCATCGGTGGCGGCTCCAAGCGAAAGGAATATTCCTGAAGCGCCGCGAGCTACCGCTTCCCGGGCGTAGGCGGCCAGTGATGTCGCGATGTTGTCCATTGCCTGCAGCACGAGCTCAGGGAATCGGGCGCGGGCCTCGAGTAAGCCTCCCAGGCCGCCGAGTCTTCGAGCCGTGGTCCATGGACTAAAGATCGTTTCGATAAACAGAGCTTCCTTACCGATTGCTTCGCCGATTGTCGAAAGAGCAGTCAGTTCTTCCGCCCAGCAGCTATCATTTGAATCGACAGGCTCGACTCGCTTCCAGTCATCTTCTGTCTGGATCGACTCGAGGCCGCGCGGAAGAGCGTAGGGATAGTCGGACATTACCTTCAGAAAGTCCAGATCGTAAGCGTGGTAGAAATCGATCTCGGCTCTGGCGTGTACTCGGCCCGGCATATGCTGAAGCCCGAAGTGATACCAAAAACTGTAGGGTGGCCGATCGACGTCGTCCCCCTTGAGTGCAGACGTCACGCGTTCTATCTTGTTCAAATCGATCTCCCTCCGTTTCCCTTTACTCGTCGCCCTTGTGGCATCGAAAATCTCTAACGCATTTGCCTATCTGGTTGCAAGCGCGCCTGGCCTATGCGTTCCTGCCTCGGAACCAAAGCTGGGCACCGACGTAAGAGAGTGGGACGAAACGTCTAGGGGTTGACGGGCAGCTTGCGTATGGAACAAATGAGGGGGGAGGAATGGCCGGCACGACTGAGCAGTAGTCGTTGCCCGTCTTGCAGACTCCAGCGTTCGCTCAAGTATTCCATTGCGTCTGCAGGGCTGGCGGCATAGGCTAACTTATGCGACGTGCACTTGCTCTACCAGATGGTGCTATTGAGAATATTCTGCAGCAGGAGGCCTCGGTCGAAGAGCGTGTGACGGCGCTGACTCAATTCGCCTCGCGTGCGAGCACGAAGGGTGATA
>JBGPFL010000773.1:0-3312 GCA_041483295.1 Blastocatellia bacterium
CATGGTCATGGAAAGGGAGCGCTTCGCCGCGCCATCGCCGATCTGCTGGCGGGGCATCCTCACATTCAGAGCTTCCAGTCAGCGCCGCCCCATCAGGGTGGGTCGGGAGCGACGATTGCCGCGTTGAGAAAGTAGTCGTTTGTCGTTTCTCGTTTCTCGTTTCTCGTTCCTCGTTCTCGTTTGTGTTTGTGAAGCGGCAGGCAAACCGAGAGATCAGACCCGAGATGGCGAACCGAAAACAACAAACCAAGACCCGCTACGAGAAACGAGAAACGACAAACGAGAAACGTAATTTGAAAAAGCATCTTGCGCGATTCGAGCTTTACTGCTAAAAATTCTCTAGCTCCCAACGCGCGGATGCTCCTCAGAACAAACGAACCAGATTGGATAGGGTGATGCGCATTCCGCAGGCCTTCACAGAAGAGGTGAGAAGTCAGGCCGACATCGTTCGGGTGGTGTCGGACTATGTGAGCCTTAAGAAGACCGGGAAGAACTACACCGCTTGTTGCCCCTTTCATTCTGAAAAGACCCCATCGTTCAACGTTAGCCCAGGCAAGGGCGTCTACAACTGTTTCGGTTGCGGCGCGGGGGGCGACATCTTCAACTTCATTATGCAGATTGAAGGCTGCGCTTTTCCTGAGGCGTTGCGCATCGTCGCGCAGAAGAGCGGCGTTGCAATACCGGTCGTCGAGGAGAGCGAAGACCACAAGAGAGTGGAGCGCGACCGCGAGACGGTCCTGAAGCTGAACCAGTGGGCGGCAGAGTTCTTCGAAGCCCAGTTGATGGCCGCCGGGTCTGAATCTGAATCCGCGCGTGCCTACGTAACGTCGCGGGGCATCAACGAGCAGACACGCCGGCTCTTTCGTATCGGCTATGCGCCCAACCGGTGGGATGGCTTGATCGGCTATTTGAAGGAGCGAGGCGCGTCGACCGACGAAGTCGAGCGCAGCGGACTTGCGGGGCTCAAAGAGACGGGGGGACTGTACGACAGGTTTCGAGGACGGGTGATCTTTCCTATCGCCGATCCGCAGGGCCGCATCATCGCATTCGGTGGACGGGTAATGGGCGAAGGCGAGCCGAAGTACCTCAACTCACCCGAAACGGCGCTGTATACCAAGGGGCGCAACCTGTTCGGGCTTGGGTTTGCCAAGGACGAGATTCGCAAGCTTGGGTTCGCGATTCTGGTGGAAGGCTATCTTGACTGCATCATTCCGTATCAGGAAGGCGTCCATAATGTTGTGGGCAGCCTTGGCACCGCGCTCACCGAGAGTCAGGTTAGGCTGTTGCGCCGTTACATGGAGAAGCCGCAGATCGTAGTCAACTTCGACCCGGACTCTGCCGGCCAGGCCGCGACGATGCGATCCATAGAGATGCTGTTAGCAGAAGGGTTCAGAGTCAACATTCTGCGAATGCCGACCGCTGAGGATCCGGATGAATACGTCCGCAATCACGGCGTGTCGGCGTTCAAAGCGCTGTTCAAGAAGACTCAGCCCTACATCGACTACATCATTGACGTTTCGATCGGCGCCAACGACACCTCGCGTCCCTCGGGCAAGGTGGAAGCCATCAACGCGATCCTGCCCCATCTGGCTCGGATGAGAGACAAGGTGGCGCGGGCGGACTACGCCGAGCAGATTGCGAACAGGTTGAAAGTCGATAGCAGAGTCATTCGCGAAGAGATCAAGCGAGTCGCGACTACAAGGCAGCCGGTGATGGACTCGAACCGGCTCCGCGCTGCTCAGGAAATCACGAAAGGCGAACAACAGTTGCTCGAGTTGTTGCTTGCCAGCGCTGAAGTGCGCCGCGCAATCGTGCCGAACTTGAGAGACGATGACTACGGAGAACTGGCGACTGCATCCATCTTCACTGCGATTGCGGCCATCGAGCGCGAAGGCCTGGAGCCCGACTTTCAGACTCTTAGCTGCCGAGTAGACATCGAGTCGGAGCGCGGGCTCCTCTCGGCGTTGCTGATGAGCGATCTTGCATGGGCGGGAGGCGAGGACTTCGACACCTTATTCAAGAAGGCGACCGAGGCGCTCGCGTCTCTCAGGCGAAAGCAGTTGGAGAAACAGCTCGACGCGATTCAAATCGAGGTTATAGAGGCCGTACGCGAGCAGGACTCCGATCGCCTTTGGAAGTTGTATCAACAGAAGATAGAGATTCAGAACCGGAGGCTCGCGCTCGGCGCCACTTGAAAACGGCTGGGCAGGCCTGTTTGAAGATTGCTTTTACGAACCAGGGTAACTCAGGTACTGCTCCCATGAGCGCAACGAGATTTCCTTCATAACACATCTTGACAGATCTAGTTAATGAGGGTAGGAATTCTCGATAGCTCGCAGGGACTATTGAGGAGGCCCCACAGGAGAGCGGACATTGTCTGAGATAAACACGAAGTACCATGATGAAGTTGAAAAGCTCCTCGAGGTAGGGAAGGAGAAAGAGTATCTCACCTACGACGACATCAACCGACTTCTGCCGGCGGACATGAATTCGGCAGATGAGATCGAGGCGATATTCGACGTCATCGGGGCGGAAGGCATTTCGATATCCGATTCGGATGAGAAGTTCATTGAGACGGCTGCCGGAGTCATTGGGGATTCGGACGATAAGGTGGACGATGTCCTCGACGAGGAGCTCGACCTCGATCTCACGCCCGGCACTCTCGACAAGACCAACGATCCGGTAAGACTCTACCTGCGCGAGATGGCCATCGTTCCACTGCTGACCCGCGATGGCGAGGTATCGATCGCGCGACGCATCGAACGGGGCCGCCGCAGAGCAATCAAGGCAATCTCGCGTTGCCCGGTCTGCCTTGAAGACCTGATTCAGATAGGTGAGCGCTTGCGTCGCGGCGAACTGCATATTCGCGAAGTGGTCACGTTCAGCGAGCAGGACGGCGTAACCGAGGAACGCGTCGAAGAGTATCTGAATTCCACCCTCGACGCGATAGCCGAACTGAAGAAGAATTACCTGAAGACGCTCAAGCTCTACGACCGCCTGCGAGAGGAGCCAAAGAAATCTCCCAAGCTTCCTCGCCTGCGCCGCAAGCTCGCGCTTGCGAGAGTCGAGCTCAGCCTGCAGGCCCGCGCGCTCGATCTGGCCATGCACCAGCACGACAGGCTTACCGCGATCATTGAAGACTGTATGGGTCAGGCGCGGCACGCGAAGACTGCCATTGAGAAGGCCCGGCGCTCGGTCGACAAAAAGAAGTGGAATGAAGACGAGCGCGAATTGAAGCGCAACCTGCGGGACGCCGAACGCCGGCTCGCAGACCTGGAAGAGTGCTGGCATGTTCCCGCTCTCGAATTGGAG
>JBGPFL010000774.1:0-3310 GCA_041483295.1 Blastocatellia bacterium
ATGTACGTCTTCATGGGCGGGAACTTCAAGAAGGGGTCGGCCGATGAGATTGCCGTTCAGGAAGAGATCAACACGCGGAAGGGCGTCGAGCGCATTATCATCGCAGCCTTCGAATACGCGCGCGTGCACGGGCGCAAGCGGGTGACCATGAGCGACAAGTCTAACGTGCTCACTTATGGGCACGACTTGTGGCAGCGAACGTTCAAGCAGGTGGCGGAACGCTATCCCGACATCGAAGCGAATCATCTATATGTCGACGCGCTGACTATGTGGATGGTGCTCGACCCCGGCAGGTTCGATGTCATCGTGACCAACAATCTTTTTGGAGACATCATAACGGATCTCGGCGCTGCCCTGCAGGGAGGACTAGGATTGGCCGCATCGGGAAACATACATCCGGGCAGAGTGTCCTTATTCGAGCCGGTGCACGGAAGCGCGCCTCAATTCGCCGGCAAGAATATCGCAAATCCAATCGCGGCAATTCTGACTGCAGCGATGATGCTCGATTACCTGGGATTCATCGAGGCCGCCAGAAGAGTCGAAGGAGCGGTTGCGCGTTCAGTTCGGGACGGGGAGACGACGAGCGATATCGGCGGGCATCTTTCGACAGAGAAGGCCGGTGAAGCGATCAGGAGATATCTCGCGAACTAGGAAATGCGAAATTCGAAATGCGAAGTGCGAAATTTCGCCTTTCACGTTTCGAATTTCGCATTTCGCATTACTTCAAACTTACCTTGCCGTTTCCTTTGGCTCGCTCCTGCATCATCTGGTGATTGTTGTAGTCCGCAATCGCCGTGACAACATGACTCTTCAGACGAGTGAGCCTCAGCCTGGTCGAAGTCATCTCGAGCAACGCCTGCTTTGAGCCATTTCCGATTGGAAGAAGCGAGGAGACCAATAGAGAGAAGGCCTCTGCCTCTTCGGGAAGGTTCTTATCGAGCGGATCCACGGACTCGTCCAGAATGCCCGCGACGACCAGGAATCTTACACACAGCCCTTTGATCTCCGCGAACAGTTCTTCAACCCCTGAGTCCTGCTCTGTATCGTCGCGAAAGGGCTCGACCCTGGCAAGAAGAAAAGGCACGAGTTGGTTGAGCTCCAGTATCCGGTATCGAACCACTCCAACGGCGATAAGATTCATCTTGCCTTCTTCGAGGGGCATCGACGCGCTGATCTTGGCGAGGCATCCTACACTGCCCAGATCCAGAAATGTTTCGACATCAACCTCGGCATCGGCGCGATATGAAAGCCCGAAGAGACCGCCGTTATCCGTGGCGAAACGAATCATCCTCTTATAGCGTTCTTCGAAGATATGAAGCGGCAAAACAGCGCCGGGGAAGAGCACGGTCGCCAGCGGGAATATGGGAAGTTCCTCCAGTCTGTCCAGACTTTCGAGTTCCATACCGGGGCATTATAACATTCAAGAGACTCGTTTCGCGTTTCTCGTTTCGCGTTTCTCGTTCTGGAGTTCTGACGTCTCATCCGAAATCGACAACGAGAAACGAGAAACGAGAAACGAGAAACGAGAAACGACCCCATTATTGACGCGCCATAAGCGCTATGCTACTTTCGACAACAGATGATCACCGGCTTCAACACAGACGTGAAGCACGAAGGCAGTGTCTACCACGTGCAGACTGAGGCTCGAGGGAGAGAAAATCCCGTTCTCGAGTCGCTCGTGTACATTGGGGGCACGATCATCGCCAAAAAGATATCTCCTTATGCAGACCAATTGCGACAGGGGGCCACGGAAGATGCGATCGCATCGTTGTTGAGGCGACAGCATCAAGTCGTCATTGCGGCGATTCGGGCGGGCAGAATAGATGAGCTCATTCACCTCTCGACAGACGAGAAGGGCAGAGAGGGAAAGGTCGAAGAGAAGGTCGAAGAGAAAGTCGAAGAGAAAGTCGAAGAGAAGATTGTTACCTTGGAATCCGAGCCGCCGCCTTCAAGGCCGGCGGCTCCGCCTCCAGCACGGCAGGCTCCAAGTCGTCCAGCGGCGAGCCGCTCCAGTTCTCCTACCGCGACTCCTCCTCAGGCGGTCCAGCCTCCTGAAGCGCCGCAGCACACGGCTTCGACACAGCCCAGGAGCTTGCCTGCAAAGACACCGGCGTCGGTCCCCGCTACAACCGGAGGGCTGAACCTTGACGAGGTGATCTCCGACTATGTGAAGCGCACTTCGGAGCAGGGAAGGCTCGATCTGAACGTGATTGCACCCAACGCGTTCATCGCAGGCAAGAGCATAGGGCTTCGAGTACAGGTCGCGCATGAGAGCGTGGACGAGGCCGGCGCGATCGTGACAATCAAGATAATCGGCACCGCGTTCAAACCTCAGGTCTACCTCGGCCGCACCGGCGCCGACGGAGTGGTCAGCTTCAATCTGGTGCTTCCCGCATTCAGCGCCGGCACTGCGGCGATCGTCATCGAGGCGCAGTCGAGTCACGGCCGCGGTGAGTTGAAGCACTTGATTCGCAGAGCCTGAGAAGAACCGGTTTCAGGTTTCGCGTTTCGCGTTTCGGGTTTCGGGTTTCGAGTCTAAGCCTTATCAGGAATCCGAAACGCGAAACTCGAAACTCGAAACCCGAAACCCGAAACCAAACTAGGGAGTCTGTCAGTTGAACGTCGTTGTGAATGGCGAAGAGACCCAGGTAGCCGACGGCACGTCGATTGACAAGGTCATAGACGCGCTCGGGTTGAAGCCCGAAAGGGTAGCGGTTGAGCTGAATCACAGGATCATTCGACGTTCTCAATGGACCTCGACGGCGTTAAGCGAAGGCGATAGAGTAGAGATCGTGCACTTTGTTGGAGGGGGCGCCGCGTCGTAACGCCTTCGTCGCGGCCGCGTCTCTTGGTTGATATGTCAACTTTCTGAGGAAAACAAATGTCCGATCCACTTGTCATAGCCGGTAAGGAGTTTGGGTCCCGGTTAATTCTGGGAACGGGAAAATACGCAAGCTACGAGCTGATGGCCCGATCCCTTGAGGTCTCGGGCACCGATATGGTGACGGTAGCTGTTCGACGAGTGAATCTCAGCGACCGCTCAAAGGAGTCGCTTCTCGATTACATCGACATCAAGAAGTATCACATCCTCCCCAATACGGCCGGGTGCTATTCGGCGGAGGAGGCAATTCGTACGGCGATGCTCGCGAGGGAAGTGCTTGACACTCCGTGGCTCAAGCTTGAAGTGCTTGGCGACGAGAAGACCCTGTTCCCGGACAATGAGGGTTTGCTCGAAGCGACTCGGGTGCTGGTTCGAGAGGGCTTCATCGTGATGCCCTACCTGAATGATGACCTCATCGTCGCGCGAAAG
>JBGPFL010000775.1:0-3298 GCA_041483295.1 Blastocatellia bacterium
AGAGAACTCTCCACATCGTCTCTTAGTTCTTGGATCTCCGATGACTTGCTGACATCCGCCGCGAAGGCGAACGCCCGCCTTCCCGTCGAGGCGGTGATCTCATTCGCAGCCGTTTGACATTCGGAGAGCGTGCGGCTGGCTATTGCGACATCGGCACCTGCTTCCGCGAAAGCCAGAGTGATGACTCGGCCCAACCCTCTTGCCCCACCGGTGATTAAGGCACGGCGCCCGTTCAGACGAAAGAGATCGAGCACATTTGTTCGTTCGGCTTTACCGATTTCCATTTCAAAGTTCCTGCCTGCCCGCGCGGCTAGCGCGCTGTATAGGTCTTGCTGAAGTCATTGCGGCTGTTAGTCAGCACGAATTTCCCGTCTCTTGATATCGAAGCCTGGAGCCATCGGCCCTTGCATTCCGCAGGGGTCTGCCCGAGGTTAGCTATCATAGACTCGGAGGTGTTGTGAGCGTCGTCGTTGCGAATCGAGCGATGAGATTGCCAGATTGCTTCCAGTCCCGGGATCTTGCTCAGAGTCTCATAAGCATTGGCGCCGAGTCCCTTGGTCGCTCCGTTGTTCACGACTACGACCTGCGGCTGGATGGCCAACACGAGCGCCGGCGCGCCCGAAGAATCGTTGAAGAAACCGTGGTGCGTCGCCTGGAAGAGCGTTACTCTGCCGACCCTATTCATCGGGCAGGCGAGCAGCATCTCCTTGTCCCAGGTGAGGTCGCCCAGATCGAGAAACTTGAACTTTCCGTACCTTAGCAGGAAGCCGAGGCTGCGCGCATTCTCGGTCTTGTCCGGGTCCTTCTGCAGAGCATCTTTGCATAGAGGATTCGGTCTGTTATTAGTCTTCGTCGCGATCACCTCACCGTTAGAGGAGACTACCGTCACGTCCACGCCGTGGAGCGGAATCTTGTCGCCGGGCTTAAGAATGACCCGCTTTCCTAGTGCCACCGCTTTGTAGGACTCCCACAACTGTGCAGCCCGCGGGTCAGCGGTCTCAATCGAATCGCCGTGGTCGTAGAACTTCTCGATCGGAATCAGCTTTGCGAGCGCCGGCGCACCGCCCACGTGATCGCTGTGAAAATGCGTTGTAAGCAGAAAATCGATCTTCTTCAAGCCGGCGGCCCTAGCAGCCTCAAAGATGCGCTTTGCATCGCGATCATCTGCCCCGGCGTTGCCGCTGTCTGCCAACAGTGATTGTCCGGAAGGAGTCACGATCAAGGTCGCCGCGCCGCCTTCGGTGTCAACCCAATAGATCTTCAGGTTGCCGGATTGAGCGCGCGCGAGTGTAGCCGTCGAGGCCAGGACCAGACAAATACTCAGAGCACGCAGAGCAGCGGCCGGCCGCAGAGAAGAATTGCTAAGAAAACCAAGAGTCTCGCGTGCGCTACGCAGCATCATGAACGTCACCTCACCAGTTTCCAAATTAAGCCCGCCAGCCGACGGTCCGGCCCCGACCCATGAACCGATCCAAACTACTCCGGTAGCGCAAAGCTGTAAAGGACGCCAGCCGTCGCAATCGCCACGAACTGCTTCCCATCGATCGCGTAGCTCATCGGCGACGACGCAACGGTCGCGCCGGTCTGAAAGCGCCACAGCAGCTTCCCTGTTCGCGCGTCCAGAGAGATCAGGTTCCCTTCACGCGTTGCAACAAAAACAACTCCTCCCGCGGTTGTCATGAGGCCCGCAGCGAGCGATCCCTGTGAGATCTTGTACTCCCACTTCAGCGCTCCCGTTTCGGTATCGATGGCCCGCACCCCAGCCCACTCGGCTTCACCAAGGCCCAGGCTTCGACCTCCCCAGTATTGCTTGCCAGGTTCAAATTCCGAACGCGCGCGTATGTACCGATTCCCTGATTCCAGAGCGACGACGTACAGCCAACCGGTAGCCGGATCGTAAGATGGAGCTTGCCAGTTGGTCCCGCCGACGAGCGAGGGATAGACCACTCTGCCTTCAGGGATGGAATCCCAACCCGGAGCAAGTATGGGCCGGCCATTCTCGTCGAAGCCTCTGTTCCAGGTCTGGCGAACAAACGGTTGGCCCATCAGGAACTTTCCGTTCGTTCGGTCGAGCACGTAGAAGATTCCGTTGCGGTTTGCCTGCATGAGCAGTTTGCGATTCTGTCCGTGAAAGGGACGGTCCACCAGAATGAAGTCTTCGGTGGCATCCCAGTCGTGGCTGTCGTTCGGCGTGAACTGATAGTGCCATTTTCGCCGGCCGGTGGCCGCATCGAGCGCAAGAACCGAGCACGTGAATAGGTTGTCGCCCTTGCGGACTTCCGCATCCATATCGGGGCCCGGGTTGCCGACTCCCCAGTAGAGTATGTCCAGATCCGGATCGTAGCTACCGGTCAGCCACGTGGGTCCGCCGCCTCGCTGCCAGCTGTCTCCTTCCCAGGTATCGTTCCCAAACTCGCCTGGTCCCGGCACCGCGTTGAACCGCCACAGACGTTTCCCAGTCGCTGGATCGTAAGCGTCAATAAAACCCCGGATGCCGTACTCGCCGCCGGCGACCCCCACGATGATCTTGTCCCTGATTGCCAGAGGCGCCTCGGTGATGCTGTAACCCTGAAGCGTATCGGCTACCTGAGTCTCCCATAAAGGCAGGCCGGTCCGAGAGTCCAACGCGACAAGCGCTGCGTCAAGAGTGCCGACGAAGACGCGGTTACCAAGGACAGCTACGCCGCGATTGAAGCGGTTGCTCTCGAAAGGATTGACGGCTTTCTGCTGGCGCTGATACTTCCAAATTTGACGCCCGCTCTTCGCATCGATGGCGAATACCTGTCCCGGCATTCCGGCGGTGTACATGATGCCGTCGATCACGAGGGGCGTCGTCTCGAGAAGCGAGTCGCCGGGTATCTGCATTGCCCAGCGCGCCTGAAGCTGTCGCACGTTTGCAGCGTTGATCTGCTTCAAGGCCGAGAAGTGGCGTCCCTGGTAGTCACCCCAGTAGGTGAGCCAGTTCTGGGGCTCGGCCTCGGGATGTCGGATCCGTTCGTAGGTCAGGCCCCCGGGAATCTCGGACTGGATAGTCTTAGTGAAGTCGCGACCCTCGAGGGTCTTCAGATAGGCAACAAGACTCTCGATCTCGGTCTCTGAGAGCCGCTTGCCGTAGTCGGCCGGCATTAGCGAAACAGGATTTGAACGTTCCTCCACCAGGTTCTCCTTATCGAGGAGGAAGAGCTTCCCGGATCCGTCTCTCATCTGCAACGAGTAAGAGTCCTCGTTGAGCCGGATGCCACGAATCTCCTGGCCGTCACGCGTCTTGACCACGACGGTGCTCGCCATGCGCGGGCCG
>JBGPFL010000776.1:0-3291 GCA_041483295.1 Blastocatellia bacterium
CTCTGGAAGATTCGCCCCCAGCACTCCCAGATCGGCCAGCTTCGCTATCAGCTGCGTCGGAAAGCGGCCTTCTTCGAAGCACTCCGCTATCACTGGATTGACTTCCGCTTCAACAAAGCTCCTCACCGCTGCCCGGGCAAGCTTCTCTTCCGAGGACAACTCGTTGTCGAGACCAAGAAAGTCTATGCTGTCGAATCCCATAAGTCCTTATACCTTCCCGTCGCCCGTTCCTGCGTTCAGGAATGAGATAATCTCGGCGACAATCGCAACCGCTATCTCTTGCGGAGATCTCGCCCCTATTGATAACCCGATCGGCGCATGGACCAACTCAAGCTCCTCGGCTGCCACTCCGTCCTGCGTGAGCTTTGCAAACACCGAAAACACTCTCCGCTTGCTTCCGATCATTCCGATGTACCCGGCGTCCGAACCCACCACGCTTCTCAAACACATCTCGTCATACTGATGTCCGCGGGTCACGATGACCACTGCCGTGTTGCGAGTCAGCCTGATGTCTCGCACCGCATCACTGAAGTCGCATTTCGTCAGTCTGATCTGCTTGTCCGGGAGACGGGAACGCGACAGGAACTCCTCGCGGTCATCGACCACGGTTACGTCGTAGCCTGCGAGCGCGCCAATCAAAGCAACCGCCTGGCCTACGTGTCCCGCGCCAAAAATGACAAGCGACGCCTTGGGCCTGATCACATCGATTACGTAGGTGACTCTATCGCCCGCTTCTGAAAGCGTTTCAATTATGGACGCAAGCTTGCGACCCCCAATCGACTTTCTGGCGGCCGCGATAATCTCAGGCGGCAATTCAACAGACTGTTCCGAACTACGGTAGTCGCCCGTCTCAGTGACAGCTAACTTATGAGTCTCGCCCCCGGCCGCGATCCTTGTGATGACCGAGAGCGGTTCGCCTGCCCCAGATCGCTCTGCTATGAAATCCAGGAGCTGTTTATCCGACAAACTCGTTTCTCGTTTCTCGTTTGTCGTTTCTCGTTTGTCGTTTCTCGTTTGTCGACTACCGGAGAACAACTGGAGAACGAGAAACGAGAAACGAGAAACGAGAAACGATTATTTTTGCGATGTCCTATATCCCGGCCTCGTCCTGATTTTGGCTCCGTCTCTCGATACGCGAACTGCGATCTTGCGTTCAGCATCGTTCTTCTTCGCGTTCGAGGGGTAGTAGCCGAGAACATATTGATGTCGCAACTCCTCCGCGACCCTCGCGAAGGCGGCTCTAATATCTCCCAACTGATCGGCTCGCTGCACTGTACCTCCGGAAAGATCAGCCAACTGTTGCAGGTATTCATCTGCCTTTCTGTATTCTCGATCAAGCTGCCGGCGAGCCTCTTCCGCCTTTTCGCCCTGCAGCCTCTTCTCCATGCGGCCTTCCACGTCCGCTCGAGTGCTGTAACGGATCGGGTAGACGAGAACGTCCTCGCTCTCGACTATCGCGTCGAGGGTATCATCAGGGGAGATCTCGCTGCTCGCGTTATCGATTCCGTCGGTGAACAGTATGACTGCCTTTCTTCCCTCCACATCCTGGAGGCGTTCCCATACCGCGGTATAAACCGCCTCGTACACCTGCGTGTATTCCCCGGCCTTAATCTCCGCAACCGCGCGTCGCAAGCGAGCACGGTCGCTGGTGAGATCGCAGTGCACGTGGACGCTATCGTCGAAGCTGATGACCATCACACGGTCGTGATCTCTGAGATTATCAATGAAGGCCAGAGCGGAGGTCTTGATGTACTCGAGTTGAGAGAGGGTCGAGCCGCTCGAGTCGAGCAGGAGCGCCACGTTGAATGGCTCTTCCGCGGAACCGAAGAACTCGATCTCCTGCTTCACCCCGTCTTCGAAGATCGTGAAGTCCCCCTTCTTGAGGTCGGTAATGTAGCGGCCGCCCGACCCGCTGACTATCACCGGAACCTGGACCAGTGTCGTTTCCAGTTTTAGCGGCGGGTCATCATGCTTCGCCGGGTCCTGCTGTGAACCGCCGAGTGCGCCCGCGAAGGCCCACAGAACACCGACGAGCAAAGAGGTTGTCACTCGCATTCCAAGCATGGTCTTACTACTCCAGTCTGCGCGCCAGAGATTCTTCTCAACCCCTCCCCACTGAAGTATATTTGAACCCGGCCCCCCTTGCAGCCTCGGGCTCATAAATGTTACGCAGGTCGACGATGACCGGTTCGCGCATCAGCTTTTTTAGTCTGGCGAAGTCGAGGCTGCGAAACTGATTCCACTCCGTTACAACAATCAGGGCATCACTGCCTCTAGCGGCATCGTACTCATCATCGCAGTACGCAACGCCAGACAGAAGCTTTTTTGCCGACTCCATAGCGCTCGGATCATATGCTCGGACATCCGCCCCGGCGGCTTGCAAGTCGGCGACGATTCTGAGGGATGGTGCGTCCCTCATGTCGTCAGTCTCAGGTTTGAACGCGAGCCCGAGCAGCGCGACTGTCTTCCCTGAGGGTTCGGGCAGCACGCGCCTTATCCGTTTCATGACGGACTCCTTCTGAAGATCATTGACCCGCAGGGCAGCTTCGACGATCTGAAGGTCGTACCCCGCGCTTCTGCCGAGTGCGGCAAGAGCCTTCGCGTCCTTCGGAAAGCAGCTTCCTCCAAAGCCGGGGCCCGGGTGAAGGAACTTCGAGCCTATCCGCTTATCCATGCCCATCCCCTTTGCGACATCGCGAACGTCGGCCCCGAGAAGGTCGCACAGGTTGGCGATCTCGTTTATGAACGAGACCTTCGTCGCCAGAAAGGCATTCGACGCGTACTTGATCATCTCGGCAGACTCGGGCGTGGTGATGACGAAGGGCGTTTCGATCAGGTACAGCGGTCTGTACAGGTCCTTGAGAATGGCGATTGCTTCTTCATCGGTGCATCCGATGACGACCCGGTCCGGCCGCATGAAATCGTTAATGGCAGCTCCCTCCCGAAGAAACTCCGGGTTAGCTGCAACCGAGAAGCGGCACGGCGCTTTCTTATTTTCCTCGATGATCTTTCTAATGTACGCCGCGGCGCCCACCGGAACCGTGCTCTTGGTAACGACGACCTTATAGCCGTTGATCGCGCGGGCGATCTCGCGAGCAACCTCCTCGATCTGACTCAGGTCCGCAGACCCATCGCCGCTGGGTGGAGTGCCCACGGCAACGAACACCACGAGCGCCTTGTCGATCGAGTCTCCAATATCGGTGCTGAAGTTCAGTCGCCCTTCGCGAACGTTCTTTGCCACCAGTGTATCGAGGCCGGGTTCGTAGATTGGCATCTTGCCGGCCTCGAGCA
>JBGPFL010000777.1:0-3286 GCA_041483295.1 Blastocatellia bacterium
CTTTCAGTTGGAAGTTCTGCGACACAGTCTGGCTGACCTCCAGTACCAGGTCGTTGACCACCGATGTCTGAAATCCATCGGCGCGGATCTCGACGCGATAGGCTCCGACGGGAAGAGCGGCAATCTGATAGTTGCCGGTGCTGTCGGTTTCAGTCGACCGTTCTACGCCGGTTGCCTGGTTGCGGGCCGTTACTTTGGCGCTGGCCAACACTGCGCCCGACTGGTCAGTCACCGTGCCTTGAAGAGTAGCCGTCGACTGCGCGAGCGCGGGCGAGACGGAGACTGATAACAGACACACGACGAGCATGCCGGTGAAATACCTGGCGCGAAACATTCGCTTAATCATGATTTACCTCCTGTTTGGTAGTGAGCGGACCAAATTGGGAAAGCCTCGTTTTGCGGCTACGTGACCTGAAAATGGGCAAGTCAAAGCGAAGCTCCTTGCGTTGCCCAACAACATTCCGAGACCAATGCTGGCGCTATTAGCGGAGGGCCAAGCTTCGCTAATAGGACCCGATCGATACCTGCGTCTACTCGATCGGCCGCCTGCGGCTCGCAAGATTCTGCTAAATGCATACCGTGAACAGGGTAGGATATCACATTGATTGTTCCATACAAATGGAACAATTCGACAAGCTGTCGAAACTGTTCCAGCCTTGGTCTGGCAGGATCGGGAAGAGATCTGCATCGAATGACCTGAAACGCAGGAAGGAGGCACCTTGGAAGAGACAAGCCACCCGGCAGCCTGCGGAATACTGCCTCCTTGCCATCCAGACACCAAGCGGCACGAAGAGTGTAAAGAGGTGCCCATTGACCTGGTGCCGCTTTGTCTCTTCGAGTCTCCGTACAATAGACCCGCCTCTCCGAGTCCTGCTCGCAAGGACCGAGCTGCAGGAAACTGACCTTTTCAGAAGAACCTCATAAGGCTTACTCTTGATTCGATTGCCATGCGACGGGCAACCAGGAGAACGAATGGCGGCGCTCTACAGCGAGGTTATCCTCGACCACTTCCAAAACCCTCGGAACTATGGCAGCCTCCCTTCGCCTGATATCACCTGTGAAGATGTGAATCCATTGTGCGGGGATCGCATCAGAATCGAGTTGCAGGTGAGAGGCGGCATTGTAGAAGCGGCTCGCTTCAAGGGCGACGGATGTGCCATAAGCCTCGCGGCCGCCTCGATCCTCACTGAGTTGATCCTGGGTGCGGACGTGACCGCGGGCGATGCGGTTTCGACAGACAAGCTTCTTTCTTCCCTCAAGAGCGACATCAGGCCTGCGCGAATCAAGTGCGCCTTGCTCCCACTTGAAGTGCTTCGCTCAGGGATCAACCTTTACAATCAGGGCAACTCGTCATTGAGTCGAGAGTCGCAATAGGGACGACCGGGCTGACCTTCCACAGCAATCGGCAAACATCGATCGTCTCCTTAAAAGGGCTCAATCGATTATTCATTCAACCGTTACGCTCATCAACAGAAAAGATACTGGTGGAGCAGCTTGGTGGGCAGTGTCTCGATTGCCTGAGGCTCCGCTCCTCAGCCGAAGATATCCCTGACTCCATGGAGACCCTCTACCAATCTATCAATCTCGTCCTCAGTGTTATAGAAGGCCAGGGATACTCGTGCAGTTGCGACAAGCCCCAGTCGTTTGTGTAGCGGCTCAGCGCAGTGGTGGCCCGACCTTATCGCAACTCCATAACTATCGAGGATGGTCCCGACATCGTGCGCGTGTACCCCCTCTACCACAAACGACAGGATGCTGGATCTCTCGCGCGGACTGCCGATGATCCGGACCCACGGAATCTGAGAGAGCCCTCTCGCGGCATACCCGAGCAATTCGCGCTCGTAAACCGCGATTCGTTCCAGGCCGAGTGTTCCGGCATACTCGATTGCGACGCCCAATCCGATCGCGCCTGCCACATTGGGCGTTCCAGCTTCGAACTTGAATGGCGCCGGCCTGTAGGTCGTCCTTGCAAAGCTGACCGAGCCGATCATTCCGCCACCGGCCTGGTAGGGGAGCATCTCTTCAAGTAGCTCGGCCCTTCCATAGAGCACTCCGATCCCGGTCGGACCATAGACCTTATGTCCCGAAAACGCGTAGAAGTCGCAGCCCATCTCGCGCACATCCACCATCAAGTGAGGAGCCGCCTGCGCGCCATCAACAAACACCGGGATGTTCCGCAGATGAGCAAGCTCGATGATCCTGCGAATCGGGTTGACCGTGCCCAGAACGTTGGATATGTGCGTCACTGAGACCAGTCGCGTGCGTGAGGTCAACAATCTTTCAAATTCCGTGATTCGAAGCTCGCCGTCATCTGTAACCGGAATGACCCGGAGCAATGCTCCCTTTTCTTCACAGAGAATCTGCCACGGAACGATGTTCGAGTGATGTTCCATTTCAGAGATGACGATCTCATCTCCCGGGCCTACACGCTTCCGGCCATAAGCGGCAGCAACCAGGTTCACAGCCTCTGTAACGCCTCGGGCGAAGACGATCTCGTTGCTGTCGCGCGCGTTGATGAAGCGCTGTACCAAAGCACGGGCATTCTCATACTCTTCGGTTGCCCGCTCGCCGAGCGAGTGCACCCCACGACTGATGTTCGAGTTGTAAACGGAGTAGAACTGCTGCAGGGCATCGATCACGGCCCGGGGTTTCTGGCTGGTGGCGGCGTTGTCGAGATATGCGAGCGGCTGGCCGTTTACAGTCTGATCGAGGATCGGGAAATCGCGTCTGATCCCGCGCACTTCGGACGAAAGAGGCGGCCGCTCGGCGTTGCCCAGGCCTGTTCCCGAGGTCGTGACGGTCTCCGACATGGCGCCTCTCATCCAGGGTTTTCTCGACGGTTTCAAGTATCCGTTAACGGCCTGAACAAGTCCAAAGGAATTGCGAAATGCGAATATTCGTCGCAATTCGCATTTCGCATTTCGCATTTCGCATTTCGCAATTCGCAATTCGCATTTCTTTGCTATCATCTGAACCTCACTATGGACTCAATCGAAAAAGAGGTTAAGAAGCGACTTCGAAAGCACCTGAAAGGCGTCGCTTCATCCACCCTTGAATCCCTGGCCAAGCGCATCGGGGTGTTGCCTTACGAAGGCGTCCTCCTCACTACCGACATCGGCGTCGCTCTGGCAGCCAACAACCTCCGCGCGGCAGTTGAATTCCTGAAGGCTGCACCTGAAGTCTCTCGCCTTATCGAACCGGGCGATATGCGGGTCTGGGGTGAAGCCGGCAAACGCCTGGCGGCTACGAGCGTCGATACCGCAACCGAGTTCTTTCAGGCAAGCAC
>JBGPFL010000778.1:0-3273 GCA_041483295.1 Blastocatellia bacterium
ACCGTCGCAGCAATAACGATCAGGTAAATCACGATGGCCGCCAGAACACGCGGCAGACGGGAATGAGAGATAGCTGAGTTGGAATCAGATGAAGACACTTTCTATGCCCTCCTTTGAAGGCTCACTCGAGAATCTTGAGGCGATAGAATCCAAGGAAATTTGGGTTCGACTCGATCGGCCGCCAGCGTTTGTCGGGATGATGATCCAGAACCGCGAGGCGCACCTTCTTTATCGTCCCATCGTCGGCCGGCGAAGAACCAGTGTGATAGACGACCCAGTCGCGCTCGGCCTCGCTTGCCACGCGCGGTTCGCCGATGAAGATCATCACATGGTAGGGATACTTCTGCACCCAGGGCTGATGGAAGAAGATCAGATCGCCGCGCTCAGCCCGATGGCGATCGCGGCTTACGAACTCGACATTGAAGTTCTTGAGCGTCCGCGCGTCCGCGAACTCCGAGAATTTGCCGTCAGTCAGGTCGCTCACCTGAAACTTGCCGAAGTCGGCGCGAAACAGCTTCTCCCCAAGTGGCCCTTTCTCAAGAGTGTAGGCTCGGACGTCGGGAGCGATCGCTTCATATTCGCCGCCCATCCTCTGAAACCACGGGCGGTCGTGACGGCGCAGCGCCTCTCGCCATGCGAAGCGGACCAGGCCGGCGCAGTCGCGCTGCTCTCGATTCCAGTCCTCACTGATCCGATAGAATTGCATCTCGGCGATGGCTGCAAACCAGACTCGGAAGTTCTGCCTGTCGTCGAACGATCGCAGCTCAGCCTTATCCGGAATGCTGTCGCCGTCAGAATCGTTCCACGCGTCCGCGGGAGATTCGGCAAGCAAGGTGTGCGCCTCGGATGCTCGTCGGCACGACAGAGATGAAGCGCACAGCAACATGAGAACGATGCAAGATGATGCCTGCAGTCGCACGATCAGACTGCCTCCTGGATGACTGTGAATCAGCCGGTCGGATTATATGGGCCGGATTGAAGCAAGTCAAAAGAGCGAAACTCAAGCTTTCAATTGCGCTCACCGCGGATGCGCGATTGAGCGATCTCTTTGTTTCATTCTTTCTGTGTTTGGTTGTCCAGCCACTTCTACAACTCGACGCGCGGCTCAAGAAAAAAGAGCCCCTCGAAAAAATAGTTGTTGAAAAAGATGCAAGGCTGGTTTATAGTCTGCATTCCTTCAATCGGTGAAGGAACCAGGAGTGTAGATTCGATGATGCTCAAAGGACATACAACCGGAATGATGAAAGGCGACGCGGCCCACCTGCGGGTCGAGTGGCCCTGTGCGTCCTTTGGGTTTAGGCCTTGCCCGAGCACGCCATCATTACAACTCAATATGAACCTGACAGGCGTCAATATCATAGGTAGCAACTGGTCGGTGGAACATCAACAGTTCTCCGATTATACGCGCCGTCAGAGTTGAGTCAGCGGGAGCGGATTCCCGCTCCCGAAATCTCCAAGAGTAAAGCTTAAACGAGACCAAGAGGAGCGGCCGCTTCTGAGCTTTGAGTTCAGAACGGATTCGCTCCTTTCTTGGTTGTTTGACAATTGAATATTCGCACGAATCTCGATTGTGCTGAGGTGGCAGAATGGAATTGCGGCGGTCTGTAAAACCGTTGGTCCCGGTGGCCGTGTGGGTTCGATTCCCTCCCTCAGCACCAGATAACAGCACGGCTCCGAAACTGTCCGACGCTTTACGTTGTTCGTAGACGTTGGAGTGCGGTCGGAGTCTGTGCATCGGGGAGCATGGTGTAACTGGCAACATGTTGGTCTCCAAAACCACCGATGGGGGTTCGACTCCTCCTGCTCCCGCTTCGAAGAGATCGCGGAGGGTTCGCATAATGGTATTGCACCGGTCCCGAAAACCGGCGGGCTTGTCCTGTGAGAGTTCGAATCTCTCACCCTCCGCCATCGGAGGCGTCGCCTAACGGTATGGCAGCGGTTTGCTAGATCGCCGGGTGAAAGCCTGTGCAGGTTCGACTCCTGCCGCCTCCGCCAGAGATCAGCATGTCGGAACCCGTAGCTCAGATGGAGTCAGAGCACAAGCTTGCGGAGCTTGAGGTCGCAGGTTCAAGTCCTGCCGGGTTCACCAGATTCAACGCGCCGGCGTAGCCCAACCTGGCAGAGGCACTGGTCTTAGAAACCAGTCGATGAGGGTTCGACTCCCTCCGCCGGCACCAGATTTCAACGCGCATCCGCAGATTACGCAGATACCACAGATGAAGAACCACGAGAAGGACGGAGGAGGAGGAGCCGTGAGTAGAGCAATTGACCATCATTCACCTGATCTGTGAAATCTGCGACATCTGCGGATGGCCCTTTCGCTGGCGTAGCCCAATTGGCAGAGGCAACTGACTCAAACTCAGTTCGGTAAGGGTTCGACTCCCTTCGCCAGCACCACAGATTTGGATGAGCTTCGTTGGTCTAGACGGAAGGACACCGCCCTGCCGCGGCGGAGGAGCGGGTTCGACTCCCGCACGAAGCTCCAAGTTCGAGTGCACGCGTAGCCAAGCTGGTTAAGGCGCCGGTCTGCAAAACCGGTCATCGTGAGTTCGAATCTCACCGCGTGCTTCATATGCGGAGATGGAGCAAGAGCGGCTCGTCTGGCTCATAACCAGAACATCACCGGGTGAAACTCCCGGCTCCGCTACCAGGTTTGCGGGGGTGGTGCAATGGCAGACACACGGGTCTTAAACATCCGGGCAATGAGGGTTCGACTCCCTCCCCCCGCACTAGCTCAGGTTCTGGGGCGTTGGGCAAGAGGCAAGCCGCCACTCTTTCAAAGTGGAAATCACGGGTTCGATTCCCGTACGCCCTACTTTGGATTGCGGATTGCGGATTTCGGATTGGGGATTGGGGATTGGGGATTGGGAGCCAACGCACAAATCTGCAATCCGCAATTCCCGGGATGGTGGGTGTAGCTCAGTTGGAAGAGCGCCGGACTGTGACCCAGGAGGAGTGGGTTCGATTCCCGCCACTCACCCCATTTCGATTGCGGATTTCGGATTGCGGACTTCGGATGCGAGTTTTGCGAAATTGGTGGAACTCCCTTCGCGCGGACTATCGCCGCACAAATCCGCAATCCGAAATTATCCGAAATCCGCAATCCGAAGTTCCGGGGGCGAAGCTCAGATGGCAGAGCGCTCGATTGTCGATCGAGAGGCCGCGGGTTCAAGTCCCGTCGCCCCCGCCAGGTTTGGGTCCGTAGCTCAAGGGTAGAGCATTCGCCTCTTAAGCGAGGGGTTGCGAGTTCAAGTCTCGCCGGACCCACCAAAG
>JBGPFL010000779.1:0-3266 GCA_041483295.1 Blastocatellia bacterium
GTTGGTGATCTCGTACCGTTGCCGCAACCGGGGCCCCTCAGCTACATGGCTGAGATTCCGACTGCCATTAGTGAGGCCCTGTCTCCGCCTCGTCCCCGAATTGGCGGCGCAGCGTCCGACAAACCATCGAGCAATGGTGCACCACCTGCCAGTCGCCAGGGATCCCTTAAGTGGGCTTCGGTAGTCTGGTGGATGTTGTTCTTCGCGTGGGCGGCGTCTGCGGTGACTACGCTTGGTCGATTCTGTGTTTCTTCCTGGAAGCTGCGCGGAATATGTAAGAGTGCTCGCGGTGTGTCTCTTGCCGAGCTGGATTGCGCAGGGATTGATTGGTGCCCGCAATCCAGGCCGGTGAAGATCGGACTATCTCAGGACGTCCAATCACCGCTGCTCGCGGGACTCGCTCGGCCGATGATCCTGCTTCCCGCCGACATAAGTTCCTGGACGAACGCCGAAGAGAGGATTGCGATCCTCCGGCACGAGTGGATGCACGTCGGTCGACGAGATCACTACGTCAATCTTTTTCAGGCTTTGCTCAGCGCCGTCTTCTTCTTTCATCCGCTGGTTCGATACGCTTTCTCTCGGCTGAACGCGGAAAGAGAGCTGGCTTGCGATGAGGGCGTACTCAATCTGGGCACCGGACCTGCTGTCTATGCAGAGAGCATATTGAAGGTGGTTGAGCGGAACACCCTGCCGGATGCTGTTCATCAGCCTGCGGCGTTCGCTTCCAGAAGAACGCTGGAGAAGAGAATAGAGATGATCACCGGAAGGGATCGTTCGCGGGTGCTTTCAAGATACTGGCCGTGTCTCGTGCTGCCCATTGTGGTCATAACGCTGGTGAGCTGGCTCCTCTTAGCTGGACAACCTGTTGCTGCTCGTTCCACACAACTCGGGGAAGGTAAAGCGGGAAGTAAGAAGCAGCCCGACCGTGCCGGTCAGTGGGTCGAGCCCGGAATGCGGGACTTCACCGCTCGTGGCGCAATGCCAAGCGCCGGCCAGGTGCTCGATAGGTATGTGGCAGGCCTGGGCGGTCAGTCCGCGATTGAAAAGATCTCGAGCAGGGTCGTCAACGGGACTATGGAAGGGGAGGACTTGCAGGGAGTCAGAAGCGGCAGTTTTCAGGAATATACGAAGGCGCCAAACAAGTATCTCATGGTCAAGGGGCCGTCCAATTTTGGCACTCTTAAGGTGGGATCCAATGGCGTCGCCGGATGGAGATGGTCCGAATACTGGGGGTCTTGGGGGGAATGGGACGACTACGACGGAGGATTGGCGAAGCAGCGCGCTGACTTCTATCGCGATATCAGATTAGGAACGATTTATCCGAAGATGGTTGTCATCGGCAAGGGCATCATGCGCGAGCGCGAGATATTCGTGCTGGAGGGAAGCCCCTGCGAAGGAGTTGTAGACAGAATGTACTTCGACACCGCGACCGGCCTGCTTCTCCGGCTTAACCATAAGATCGAAGGGTGGAAGCACGCTTTCGAGGACTACTTCGAAGATTACAGAGAGGTCGACGGCGTCAAAGTGCCATTCATCAGGCGACGAACTAGCCCGGATCGCTATGTGGTCAAAGTCATCGAGGTCAAGCACAACGTTCTGATTGACGATGCAGAGTTTGATGCGCCAGGGAATAATCTTACGCAGGGGTTACGGCGTCTGTTTTATGGCAAGCTGCACCTGCGCAATCCTTTCAGGAGGAACTCGCGCTAAGACTCGAGTGCGTTCTGGTTGGAGATTTCCCGATCCACTCGATTCGTTAGAGCTTCAAGTCAGGTTCACCTGTGCGGTGAAGCGCGCTCCCGCGATAGTCCCCTTCCGGTTAACTTTTGATAAGCCATCTCCTGTTCTCCCAGTCGGGAGAGGAGTGCGGCGACTTACGACTGGGCGAGAAACTTCATCATCTCTGACAGGAAGATCTCCAATTGATCGTGATGTACCCAATGACCAGCGTCCGGCACCTTAACCAGGCGGTGGTCCTTGATCACCCTGGCGCGGCCGTCTGCTTCAGGGTCGGGCGCCCAGCTCTCCATTCCCCAAAACAACAGCGCCGGACACGTGATCTGCCCCATTATCTGAACAAAGTCCTCTTTGTTGTGACCATAGGGCGCGAACGGCCGCGCGTAGTTGTCGAACTTCCATACCAGCGAACCATCTGCGTTCCAGTTCGTGCCATGGAGCGTCAAGTGGCGAGCTACTTCGTCTGAAAGATGCGGGTTAGCTTCTCTCATTCGCGCGACTGCACGCTCGAGGTTGGGGTAACTGTGCGGGTCGCGGCGTTCCGCCTGTCGAATCCCCTCGATCCAGCTTCGCATTCGCTCTGACGCCGGCCCGAAAACTCGATGATTGAGCGGAGGACCGAGGCCCTCGATCGACACCACCTTCTTCACTCGATCCGGATAGACGCCCGAATAAAAGAGGACAACGACGCCGCCGAGCGAATGGCCAACCAGATAGATCGGAAAGGCGTTGATGATATCGGCAAGCGCCGACAGGTCGAGCACGTGCTCGGCAATGCTGTACAGCGCGCCCGGAGCCCACTGGCTATTTCCATGCCCGCGCAGGTCGATTGCATATACGTGAAACTGTTCCCGCAGCGCTCGTGCTACCCAATCCCAATTCCGAGCGTGGTCCAGTCCGCCGTGAACCAGAATGAGCGCCGGCTTGCCGTCACCGCCCCAGTCCCAGAAGTGCAGCTTCAATCGGTGAGAATAGTAATAATGCGAAATAGGTTCCAATGAACTCCTCCCAGGGGGAACGAGCAGCGGCCTGATGACGCGAGCCTTCCAGACTTACACCCTGCATCGGCGTCAATTTTCAAAAGATCAATCTGACGCCGTTCAGATGCGCTTGTCAACCGAACTCACGCTTGGTTGCGCCTCAGGTGTGATGTTCTCGAGAAGCCTCACGGAGACTGCTTGGCCGCGGAGCGGGGAGGTTTACAGATGTCGCCCAGAGGTTCCCGGTCCGCAGGCTCTCGCGATATAGGAAGATGTTGGGCACCAATTCCTGACTTATCGATTGGACTGCTTCGAAGGCCGATCAATCGAGCATGGACGTTGACCATTCAAGCCTTCTATCATGTGGCGGACGAACGGAACGCTTGGTGAGGCTGAAAGGCATCAATAGATCGCGTAAATCTCAGCTCGAGAAATCGGTCTCCAGGCCCGCGGACCTTTGCAAGAAAGCAACAACAAAGCGTTCAAAGGTTAGTGATGGATCTACGATCGGGGTTCAGCAGCAACTTGTAAGGAGGTGTAGGATGAAAC
>JBGPFL010000780.1:0-3261 GCA_041483295.1 Blastocatellia bacterium
CCGGTAACTCGATAAGCGGTGCGAAAGACCTGGTCGTGGTGTTCGCGAAAGAGGGTATCCAACTCTTCCGGAGGATCGGGGACCGGTCTGAGGTATTCTACAGCTTGCACGTCGTCCTCCTTGAATTCATCGTCCATGAGTAAAACGATCCCCGGGAGAGATTTATTAACAGCGCCGCGAGAATACTTTCAGATTTCGCGCGGAAGGAACAGCCACGAATGAGACGAATTACACGAATTCGCCACGAATTCGTGACCAATTCGTGCTATTCGTGTCATTCGTGGCTGTTCCTTCGGCCGCGATCAGGATTAAAATGAGGAAAATGCACGGCAAGGGACAACTTGATCATCAATGAGCGACGCAGCAACAAACAAAATCTACGACGACGACCTTCGGCAGTTTGGCCTCGATGTCACGCCCTCACTTCCGAGGAGCAGCGGGCCCTCGATCGAGACGGTTACGTTGTATTTCCAGGCGTCGTCGATAGCGCTTGGTTGGACCGGCTGCGGGCCGCTTTCGAGGAAGCCTCCGCTAACGGTCGACAGGTAGTCAAGGAGAGCGGCACACGACACATCAACGATCTCGTGAATGGCGACCCGGTCTTTGAGGGTGTCTACACTCATTCGAAGATCCTGGCCGCTGTTTACCATGTCCTTCGCTGTCCATTCAGGTTAGGCCAGATGAATGGGCGCGAACCCTTGCCGGGATTCGGGCAGCAGGGACTGCATCCCGACTGGATGGTACGAGCGAAGGGGGAACCCTTTCGGATTGTGACGACGATCTGGCTTCTGGACGACTTCACCGCAGACAACGGCGCGACACGACTGGTTCCAGGGACTCACCGTCTTCTGACACAACCGCCGAAGAGCCTGGCGGCTCCGGCAAACCGTCATCCGGAGCAGAGGATTGTTGTTGCCAGGGCTGGTTCGGTGCTGGCTTTCAACGGGCACCTCTGGCACAGCGGCACCCGCAACGATACGAAGTTACCCCGGCGAGTACTGCAATGTTCGTTCGTTGGGCGGAACGAGCTTCGCTCCAGCAGGCTCACGTGCGACGTTCCCGAACGCCTGTCGCCGGCAGCTCGCTACATCTTAGGCGTATGAGTGGTCATTCGACGAGGATTGCCAAGAATTCGCTAGCGCTCCATGCCTGTTCGAACACGAGTAAGCTTGTAAGAAAGGGGCCAAGCAAAGGGTCCATGACTCGCACTCCATGCGTTGTAACCGAAGCAACGACTTGGGCGTGAAGCCCTACTCGTCCGTGCGCACGCAAGTCGATGCCAACTATTGGGAACAGACCTGAACGAACCGCATCGCGAAGATCGTGAAGACGCAAATCATAATCCTCTCGGGAATGCACAAACCCTAACGCCCGAGCAGCAGCGACGACTGCCATAGACGAGACGGACCACTGCGGAGTCCAACCGCATAGCTCGCACAGGCGCTTCTCAGACATCGTCAGGCCGTGGGCTGCGAGTACCATCGAAGGCAAGCGGGAAGGCAGGAGCTATCCTTTTCTTGCTTGTAGAAAGGCGGACTTAATAGCGGCATTGCGTCGCTTCCTGAGCTTATCCGCCGACGCATGAATCTCGCGAATCGGAGTGAAGCTCTGGAGATCTCGGGTGCCAGAATGAACCGCTGCTTCGCCCACTTCACCCACTATCAGACCCGGCGTTACGAGCAAAATGGGGACGCGCCATCTTTCCTTCAAGGTATCCAACTCTGGATCACCCGCACAGAACTGGCTGCCGACTTCTGATAACAAGAAACGATTCACTCGCGCGCGGGCGTGAGGCGCTGTCACTACAATCTTGCCAATTGACGTTAGATCTTTTTCTCGCTTCACGTTGATGATGATAACAATTCGTGGTGCTTGCCTCAATCAAACCTGAAGCGAGGGCACCTCGGCGGGCCTTGGCTCCTCGGTAGGATCTCAGCAGCTCTTTGACTTCTACGTTGCATCGTAACCGACAAACTCCTTGAGGTACGTATTGCCTTTGTATTCCATCTCTGTGTGAATCCCGATCTTCGAACTGTAGTACGCGTCTGCGGTGCTTGACTTCAGCTCGTTGAAAAACTGCTCTTCCGGCTTTGCAGGTTTCGCTTCGTTCTGCGAGATGCGGGTGAGCAACGCTATGCGCTGTTCTTGCGACGCTTCGAGAAACGATTTGCCGTGCATCTCCTGAGATACCTGCTCGATCAGCTTCAGTCCCTGACGCCAGAGAGTCTTCGGCTCCTCTTCGAACGACTCCGACAAGCGGAAGTCGATGTAGCTCGCCACCTGAGCGCCTCGCGCGCCCGGCGAGTGCTCGTCGGTGGGAATGATCAACTCCGTCAGCTCGTCCAGGAGCGCGAATTCTTCTTTCGTGAAGAATAGCGGCGCCTTGTTCTGCGCAGCCTGGGCGACGGCCTTACCATCCAGTCCAATGAGCGCCGCCGCAATCGCCGCACCCGCGCCGAGCTTGATCATCTCGCGCCGGCTCAGATCGGCGTTATCGTTGCCGCCGATTGAATCACTCCGCTCGCTGTCATCTCCCATCACAGGTTTCCTTTCTTGAACTGGTCCGCGAGATGATCGCACGACCTCCATGCGAGCGCCATGATCGTCCAGGTCGGGTTCTGGCATGAGGCGCTCACGTGGCTGCTGCCGTCCACCACAAACAGGTTCTTCACGTCGTGCGATTGCTGAAACTGATTGAGCACCGAAGTCTTCGGGTCAGTCCCCATCCGAGCCGTCCCCAGTTCATGGATCGACCAGCCTTCGGTCAGGATTCGGCGGTGCACGTTTACGATTTCGAAGCCAGCCTCCGTGAACATCTCTTGAGCCGTGTCCGCCATATCTTCGGCCATCTTCTTTTCGTTATCGCCGAACTTGTAACTGAACCGCAACACCGGAATTCCCCACCGGTCCTTCTCCGCCGGATCTATATCGACGTAGTTCTCGTATCGCGCCAGCACTTCGCCGAATGCGCCCATCGACATGAACGCACCGGAGTAGTCTCGAACTTTCTTCTTGTAGCTCAATCCAAAGCCTGGCGTCGACGCTGCGCGGCCGGGGTCCATCGACGATCCCGAGCTCCCCTCGAAACCGTAGCCGCGTATGAACTTCGGATGCCGGTCAGTAAGGTTGCGGAACCGGGCGAGGTAGAAAGAACCCGGCTTGCCGTCGTCGAGGGTATGTGGCTTGCCGACCTGGTCTTTCACGAGCCCGGTGATATTCGGGCCCATTATGTGCTCGCAGAAGTTGTGGCCGACGTGGCCG
>JBGPFL010000781.1:0-3260 GCA_041483295.1 Blastocatellia bacterium
CGCGGTCGAGCATCTCCAACTGCTGGCCCGCTCGAAGGCCGAGGTCCTGATTGTCGAGTACTACCTCTGGCGCGCGATCACCCAGGCCGAAGGATTTGCGAACCTGGCTTTGAAAAAGGTGCTCGTCACAGAAGCGCCTGCCCGAGCCGATTTGGCGGGGGGTACTCGGTGGGAAGAGGCAAAGGGAGATGGCGATCCTGAGTTCGTCGAGCGAGGCCGCAAGGAGCCTGCCTGCATCGTCTACTCGTCGGGCACAGGGGGCAGGCCCAAGGGCTGCGTGCTCACTCATGGGAACTACCTCGAGCAGTGCGTTGCGCTCACGTCGCTCTATCCCTTCTGGCCGGGGGTGAGATACCTGAGCATACTGCCGACGAACCACGCGATCGATTTCATGGTCGGCTTCATCGGACCGTTCACCTGCGGCGCCGCTGTCGTGCATCTGCGCACGCTTCGGCCTGAATACGTTCGCGAAGCGTTCCCGCGATACAAGATCACCTACATGAGCCTGGTGCCGATGGTGCTCAAGAACCTCGAGAAGGGACTCAAGGCGCGGTTCACGGAGCTGCCCGTGCACAAGAGATTTATCTTCGATAGGCTCGTCGGCCTGAACCGCATGCTCACGCGCAAGCAGCCGAACCTCAAGCTGAGCCGGCGATTGCTGAAGCAAGTGCACGAAGCCTTCGGCGGCGAGCTGCGGGCTCTGTTCGTCGGCGGGGCATTTATGGACCCGAGTACGTTGCAGTTCTTCTATGACCTCGGCATTCAAGTGGGCAATGGCTACGGCTTGACCGAAGCGGGAACGGCAGTGACGTTGAACGACTTCAAGCCGTTCCGCGCCGACACAGTAGGCAAACCGCTGCCGGGGATGGAAGTGAAAATTATCAACCCGGATGCGGATGCAGTCGGACAGGTTACGGTTCGGAGCAAGACCGTTATGTCGCACTACCTCGATGAACCTGAGATGACAGCGGAGACGATTGTCGATGGCTGGCTGATGACTGGCGATCTGGGTCTCATCGACTCAATGGGACACCTTCAACTCTTCGGCCGAGTGAAAAACATGATCGTCACGGAAGGCGGCAAGAATGTTTATCCCGAGGACATCGAAGCGGCGTTCGAGGGACTTGCGGTCAAGGAGCTTTGCGTTTTCGCTGCGAACTATGTGTGGCCTGCGCGGACGATGACCGGCGAACAGTTGATCATCGCCCTCAGGCTCGAGGACGGGCAGAAGTTCAGCGACGGTCTGCGAGACGATATGGTTGCCCGGAACAAGCGGCTTCCGGACTACAAGCGTCTTGGCGGCTACGTTCTTTGGGTCCGGGACTTCCCTCGCACAGCTTCGCTTAAGATCAAACGCGCGGTCCTGGCTGAAGAGATGCGAGAGGGTTTCGATCGCCAGACTGCACTGGTCGAGTTGTGACTGAGACATTTCTTGCTATCGTCAATCGCGCAGCGGGCCACGGCAAGTGTGGCAAGCTGGTCGACCCTGCGCTCGAGCGTCTGCGCCGCGCGGGTGTCGACTTTGAGGTAGCCGAGACGCGCTATGCTGGTCACGGCAGCGAACTCGCGAGGGAGGCCTACGCCCGCGGATATCACCGCTTCATCGCGGTGGGCGGGGACGGCACTTCGTACGAGATAGTCAACGGGCTCTTTCCCGGCGCGGAGAGCGGCGACGTTCCCACGCTCGCGTTCTTGCCGCTGGGCACCGGCAACTCTTTCTTGCGCGACTTCACCGACAGAGGGTTGGAACACGCCGCCGAGGCTCTGATCGAGGGTCGCTCGCGGGCATGTGACGTGCTGCGTATGACGCACAAAGCTGGAGTGATTCACTTCATCAACCTGCTGAGCGTAGGTTTCGTGGCCGACGTTGCAGTTGTGGCCAATCGCAGATTCAAGCGTATGGGTGAGGTCGGCTATCTGTTGGGCGTGGTAGTATGCCTGGCCCGATTGGATCGCCGCCCTTTTCCGGTGCGATTCGACGGAGAGGACGAGAGCGACAATCGCCGCTGTCTCCTGCTCACGTTCAACAATAGCAAATTCACAGGCGGTAAGATGAAGCTGGCGCCGAACGCCGACACGGCGGACGGGTTGATAGAGTACGTGCGATGGGGACCGGTCGGCCGCGCCAAACTGGTGTCCAACCTTCCGGGCTTGTACAGCGGAGCGCACATCAACAAGCCTGAGGCTTCGCGGCGTGAGGCTAAGCGAATAGACTTCGATCTCGACGGCCCGATCGATGTGATGGTCGACGGCGAAGTGCTGACGATTCATTGCGAGAGACTCGAAGTGCTGCCGTCAGCACTGAGGGTGATGGCGTGAATGGAGAAATGCGAAATGCGAAATGCGAAATGCGAAATGCGAAATTTTCTCATTCTCAATTCTTAGTTCTCACTTCTCAGGCGGTTGTCTATGAAAAGGGTCTACCTGGTTTTGCGCAGCGCGGTTTTGTGGATTGTAAGCGCCATCCATTTCTTCGCCGTCTGCACCTTTCTCGTCCTGCTGGCAATCTTCGTCGACCCCCGAAGGAACGACCAGCCTCAGCGCTGGTTCTTTCGCAACATCCTGCGGCTGGCCGGCGTCGGATTCGAGGTCCGTTACTCGCCCGGTTTCGATCGCACACGAACAAGCTTCTTCGTGTGCAATCACGTAAACATCTTCGACGCGTTTGTAATCTATTCGGCGATTCCGCAGTTCCTGCGGGGACTCGAGCTCGAGTCCCATTTCAAAGTGCCGGCATACGGCTGGATGATGAAGCGTTTTGGCAGTGTTCCCGTTCCGAACAATCCCACGCCGGCCGAGTACAAGCAACTGCTGCAGAGAACCAGGGCAGTGCTCGACAGCGGTGTCAGCCTGATCGTGTTTGCGGAAGGCACGCGGACCCTTGATGGCCGCGTCGGCCCTTTCAAGAGCGGCGTGTTTCGAATGGCGATTCAGTTCGGATACCCGATCGTGCCTATGAGCACAGTGGGCTCGTACGAGTTCAATCGAAAGGGGAGTTGGATGCTCAATCGGTCGAAGATCGTGGTTCATATGCACGACACGATTGAGACTGCGGGGCTGGCCAAGAGCGACGCAGAGGCGCTGATGAAGCGCGTGCACGCGATTGTGTCGGGCCCGGTCAATGAGCACATCGACAGGGTCCGTGATGCGTGATCCGTGATGCGTGATCCGTGATCCGTGATGCGTGATGCGTGATGCGTGATCCGTGATCCGTGATGCGTGATGCGTGAGTTGAATTGTCGCGGATCACAGATCACGCA
>JBGPFL010000782.1:0-3254 GCA_041483295.1 Blastocatellia bacterium
AAGATCAAGATGATGGCTCCCGGGCCTAACTGCAATCGACCGATTCTCATGTGCGCCTCCTGATGGTAGACCGGCTACCGGGTAGTTGGATATCAGCCTGCGTCGACATTTCCTACGCCGTGGATAAACTTGAACAAAAGGGGCAGCGTAAAAAGCCGCTCGCCTGAGCGAGTCAGGGCCCTGGGTGCTCCGTGATCGGGCAGGCGTATTATATGCATGCGCATCCCGCACTGTAAACAGGCATCGCGGCGGTGGCGCGAATGTATGCGGCTTGTTTGGAACGATCTTATTCGCGCCGGGGCTAGTGGGAGAGCTGTGATCATGTGCGCCGCGCTTGACGGCAGGTCGCGATTGGACATGACGAGTCTTGCGAGAAAGTGAGCGGCGTGGTCGACATCGCGAGGAGCAGGCTTGGTCCGCGCCAGGTGCGGGACACACCATCCGGTTCCTTTCGCTCATAGGGTTATCTGTGCTATCTAAGGAAGGAGCATTGGGGAAATATGAGCGCAAACGTCGAATTAGATGAGGCACGGCATAACGCCCTCCAACAGGTTGCGCGCCGTCGGAAAGTTCCTATGCGGCGACTCCTCGAGCGAGCGGTTGATGAGTTCATTGAGCGGGCCGTGGACGAGGAGCTGCTGGAGAGTTCTTCACGGACTGCTCATGCAACCGGCTTGCGCGAGAAGGACGCAGTGACGATCGTACGCGAGTGGCGGAAGCGTCGGGGCAACAACATAAGGAGCTAATGCCGAAGCGCCGCGACGCAATCAGGGTTGTCATTGATACTAACGTCTTCGTTGCTAACTTCCTTTCTCGCAGCCCGCGCAGTCCAAATCGTCGGGTAGTGCGCTCGTGGATGGTTGAGCGGCGCATTCGGCTCGCGATCTCGCGTGAGATTCTAGAAGAGTACTTGCAGGTCTTCGCCGAACTTCTCGGCTTCAACAATGAGAAACTGCGCAACTGGCGACAAAGGTTCGGCGAGAAGAAGAGTTGCAAGATCGTGGTTCCCCGCACCAAGCCAAGCATCAGTCGTGACCCAGACGACAATATGTTCATCGCGGCCGCAGTGGCAGCAAAGGCCAAGTTCCTGATTACAAATGACCTCGATCTGCTCGAGATCGACGATGTGTATAAGCAAGAACTGAAGTTCGAGATCATTACCCCGAGGAGATTTCTCGATCAGTGGGATTAGTGCTTTCTGAGTTCACCCCCGAGCCTTCCCTCCGCGACGCCGCCCTGTAACCTTTTGCCAGCCTCGAACGTGTTGTCGGTAGCGCACGCCTGATTGAGCGCGCGCTCCAAAGGAGACGACACCAATGCTCTCAGTCGAACACAAAACAGACACTGTGGTCATCGGCGGCGGAATGGCGGGCCTCGCAACAGCGACTTTCCTTGCGCGCAGCGGACAGAGCGTGCGGCTCGTCGAGCAGTCACACCAGCTCGGCGGGCGGGCCAGGACTAAAATGCAAGACGGCTTCTATCTGAATATCGGACCGCACGCGCTCTATCGGGGGGGAGCGGGCTTCAGAATCCTGAAGGAGCTCGGCGTCGAACCCCGCGGGGCCGCGCCTTCAGTTTCTGGAGGGTTCGCCATCTACGGCGGCGTGAAGCATACCTTTCCAGTGGGCCTGGTCTCACTGCTGACGACCGGCTTGTTCGGCCTGTCGGCGAAGTTGGAAACAGCGCGGCTGCTCGGCTCGATAGCGAAGATCGATGGCACTCGGCTGAAGAATGTCAGCGTGCGGGATTGGGTCGAGGCCGAGATCGCTCATCCTACAGTTCGTGAGTTGATACTTGCGACCTTTCGGCTCTCGACCTACACAAACGCTGCCGAGTTGATGAGCGCGGGGGCCGCAATCGAACAGTTGAAGAAGGCGTTGAGCAAGGGCGTTCTCTATCTGGATCACGGTTGGCAAACCCTGGTGGATAGTCTCATCGAATCCGCAAAGAGCGCGAGGGTAATCATCGAGACCGGAGTAAAGGTCGAAGTTGTCGAGCGTGGGATAGCCGGCCGCGTCGAAGCGGTCAGACTGGATGACGGCCGCGCGTACAAGGCTTCAACTGTCGTGCTCGCTTCCAGCCCGGCGCTTGCAGCCGCTCTTGTAGAACGAGGAGATCGGACGTCACTGAGCCAGTGGGCCTCCACTGCCATACCTGTCAAGGCTGCTTGCCTCGACGTGGCTTTGAACCGTCTGCCTGATCCGCGTGCCAGGTTTGCGCTTGGCATCGATGCGCCGCTCTACTCTTCGGTTCATTCCGCTTCGGCCAGACTAGCACCTGAAGGCGCGGCTATGATTCACGTCGCAAAATACCTGCCGCCTGATCACGCCGCGCGAGCCGATGACGACGAGCGAGAGATGGAAGGCCTCCTCGATCTCATGCAGCCGGGATGGCGCGATGTAGTTGTGTACCGGCGGATGCTGCCGGATATGATCGTGATGAACGCGGTTGCGACCGTTCAAACAGAAGGCACGGAGGGCCGCCCCGGCCCCGCGGTTCCCGATGTGCCGGGTCTGTTCGTCGCGGGGGATTGGGTTGGACGCGAGGGCCTGCTGGTCGACGCGAGCCTTGCAAGCGCAAAACAGGCGGCCGAGTTGATAGTCAATCACGGCAAGGCAACGGTGGCGGCTGTCAGTGCATGACGTAGATACTGTAGGAATCAACCGCAGAGGAGGCAGAGGGCGCCGAGAAAGAATCAAGGAACCATGAGGCCCGCGGTGAAGACTCGGCGCTTCTCGGCATCTCTGGCGGTTCAGTGACCAGCATATGGTGACATCTGCAATTGAGCTTGAAACGGATCGGCGGCTCCTCTGGGGCCTGTGCTATCGCATGACCGGGAATGCCGCCGACGCCGACGATCTCGTGCAGGAGACTTTCGTCAAAGCGCTGGAGAAGCCGCCTCGCCGCCTTGACCAGCCTCTCAGGCCGTGGCTCATCTGCGTTGCGATCAATTTGAGCCGCGATCTCCTCCGCCGGCGCAAACGTCGCGGCTACACCGGAGAATGGCTCCCTTCGCCTGTTTCAACCGATGACACCGAGAGTCCTGCGTCTTACGAGCCGCCCGCTCCCTCGGAAGACTCCCCCGTCGCGCGCTACGACATGCTCGAAAGCATTTCGTTCGCGTTTCTGCTGGCCCTCGAAGCGCTGACGCCATCCCAGCGCGCGGTGCTTCTGCTGCGCGATGTGTTCGATTATTCAACATGCGAAGTGGCAACGGCGCTGGAGATCACAGAGACGGGCGCGAGGGTCTTGCT
>JBGPFL010000783.1:0-3247 GCA_041483295.1 Blastocatellia bacterium
CATCCACAGAATCCCTCGATCCTTGACCGCGTGGGCCGCAGCCCGCATCATCTCCGCTCCACCCAGCGCGTGAACGTTGAAGATAGACACGCCCAGGCGCGCGGCAGACTCCGCGGCGCTGGCCACGGTGTTTGGTATATCGTGGAACTTAAGGTCGAGGAAAACACGTTCGCCCGCTCCGACTATCTCTCGGACGAGGCTGGGCCCTTCGGCGGTGAAGAGCTGGCTGCCGATCTTGAACATCCCGACTAATCCGCTCAGTTGTTCTATGAGCCTCAGCGCGCTATCGCGTCCAGGAACATCGAGGGCTACGATAATCCGATCTTTCATGAGTTGACTGTGACTATAAGGGCGGCCGCTGGATGATTCAAGCTGAGGTACTTAGGATTCAAGCTCACCGTGCCTGCCGGCTCCGCGAGCGAAGCGTTCGGCTCCTGTCGCGGCCTCTGCCTTCAGGGATATGAGTCCGTGATTGAATTCGTTTGCGATCGCTTCATTGAAGCTGAGATCAAACTGCTCATATGCCGAGAGCCTGTCGCCTCGCATACAGATCTGAGGAAACCGCGCCAGTTGTCGGCCTAACTCCTCTGCCGCCTCTCGGGACGTGCCCTTCGGAACTACCCGATTGACCAGCCCGATACTGAGAGCTTCAGTTGCATCAACAGGCCTGCCGGTCAATATCAAGTCAAGAGCCCTGCTGAGACCGATGAGTCGAGGCAAACGGATGGTGCCGCCATCAATCAAGGGAACTCCCCATCGGCGACAGAAGATCCCCAGGATCGCATCTTCTTCCATGACTCGAAGATCACACCACAGCGCAAGCTCGAGTCCTCCGGCAACCGCGTGCCCCGCGATACCCGCTATGACGGGTTTTCTGAGCAGCATCCGCGAGGGTCCCATCGGCCCGTCACCAGCGGGATCGACGCGATTGCCGCGCCCAAGCGCAACGGCTTTGAGATCGGCGCCGGCGCAGAAGGCACCGTGATCACCATACAACACTCCGACCGACGCCTCATTATCCGAATCGAACTCGCGAAACGTATCGGCAAGTGCTATTGCGGTCTGGAGGTCGACGGCATTGCGAACCTCCGGCCGGCTGAGAATCACAGTGGTTACAGGTCCGTCCTTTTCAACAATGACCGCCACAAAACACCTCACGGGGAAATGCGAAATGCGAATTGCGAAATTTTGCATTCCTCATTTCGCATTTCGCATTTCGCATTTCTTCTTTACCCGCCTTCCAGCATTTCGCCGATGCGCTCCACCAGCGCCACAAGAGACTTGCGCTTGAGAGCCGATACCGTCACCGCTCCCGGCGTGAGTCTCAGATTGGCGAGCTCAGTCTCACCCAGCAGGTCCGCCTTGTTGAACACCAGAAGCCTCGGTATCTGCGACAGCGAGAGTTCTTCGAGAATCCTCTCTACAGAAGCCGTGTGATTCTCCAATTGAGAGCTTGCTGCGTCGACCAGATGAATGAGTAGATGAGATCCTTCCATCTCTTCAAGGGTCGCCCTGAACGCCTCGATCAGGTCAGGAGGCAGGTCCCGTATGAACCCGACCGTGTCGTTGATGATCACCTCCTGATCGCGCGGGAGCCGCAGCCTCCGGCTGGTCGGATCGAGCGTAGCAAACATTCGATCCTCGGCGGCGACCTCGGAGTTGGTAAGCGCGTTCAGAAGCGTCGACTTGCCCGCGTTGGTATATCCAACGATGGAGATGACCGGCAAATCGCGGCGCTCGCGGCGGGTGCGTCTGACGCGGCGGCTGGTGCGAATCTGTTCGATCTGCCCTTCGAGATGATGGATGCGGTCGCGCACGCGACGTCTGTCAACTTCCAGTTTTGTTTCGCCGGGGCCGCGTCCGCCTATTCCGCCCATCAATCGCGACATCTCCGTGCCCGACCCGCTCAATCTCGGCAGCATGTACTTCAACTGTGCCAGTTCGACCTGAATCTTTCCTTCCCTCGATTGAGCTCGCTGCGCAAAGATATCGAGTATGAGTTGTGTGCGGTCGATTATCTTGAGGTCGGTCGCCTCGTTGATGGCGCGCACCTGTCCGGGTGAGAGATTCTGATCGAAGATGATCGCGTCAACGCCAAGTTGAAGGCTGCGAATGATCAATTCCTCCAGCTTGCCCTTTCCCAGCAGGGATCTTGGATCGAGCTTCTGCCGCCGCTGAACAATCGAGTCGAGGACAACGACTTCCGATGAGCGCGCAAGCTCGCGCAATTCCGAAAGAGACTCTTGCGCGTCCGCCACGCTTCCCGTGGTTACGCTGACCAGAATGGCCCGCTCTCGCTGATCGCGCGGGCTGCGCACGTGTCGAGCACGAGCGAGTTCCTCCTCGAGCGAGCCAATCAACTCGAGGAAGTCGACATCCATTTGACTGGGCACCTGCGGATCGAGGAACACCCACGGCTCTGAAGAGGCCTCTTCTTCCGCCTCATCATCATCGCCGCTTCCGCCCGATGTATCACGGGGGGACCCGTTGGCCGGCAACAGGTGGGCTGCATGGACGAGCCCGGGCAAGCCGTCGCTTCGAACGTCGACTGCAGCCATCAGGTCGAGCCTGAGCAAGGCGAGGTCGGTCAGGTCATCCTGGGTCAGTTTCTCGCCCGCAAGATGGGTGTGCAGACAGCGAAGTCCGCGAAAGCGTCCCTCGCCGACGCGGACTCGCTTGAGGTCCGGGAGGACGATGCTGCGAGCGTTTCCCACGACCACGTGTTCGATGTAGCCTTTTCGGTTTACAAGGACGCCTACCTGGCGATTAATCTCATGCGACAATTCAGTCATCTGCCGCGCGAACTCCTGAGTGATGATCTCCCGCGGCGGGATGCGCCTCTTGTAGAGCTTGTCGAGGCGCTGAATCTGATTCGTCTTCAGTCCCTGAACGTTTCCTTCGACGCTACTAATAACTCTCTCCTCCAGTTCTCTAACGGCTGGCAACATTCTACACCAAGAAGGGGAAATGCGAATTTCGAAATTCGAAATGCGAAATTCGGAGTCGCAGATTCACAATTCGCTCTTTGAAATTCGCATTTCGCAATTCGCATTTCGCATTTCCTTTTCCGCTTGCCAAAGCAGGAGGCTTGGGCTAGTATCAGACCATTCAGAACGGTGGAAAGTAACCCGCGTCAATACTAGCTGAAACAACATAGTTTCTCAGCACTGGCGAAGAGTTTGAAGCACCACGTTCGGCTCTTGTACTCGAAACTGACACAGTGGGCCAGTCCGTTAAGGACGCTCTA
>JBGPFL010000784.1:0-3236 GCA_041483295.1 Blastocatellia bacterium
ACTCGCAACGTGGGCGGCCGCACCATGTTCTGGGGGCGATTCATCAATCGCTTCAACCAGGTCGACTTCAAAGGCCGGTCCCACGATGGAATGGGCAAGGACTGGCCCATATCCTACGCCGAGGTCGCGCCATTCTACGACAAAGTCGAAACCTTCATCGGTGTATGCGGAACCAAAGAGAATCACCCAGACCTGCCCGATAGCGATACGCTTTTGCCGCCGGTCAGGCTCAAGTGCGCCGACTACCTGATCAAGCGCGCGTGCGAGAAGATAGGTATCCGCGCCATGCCTGTTCGTCGGGCTGTCCTCACCAAACCCTACAACGGGTACAAATCATGCCACTACTGCGCCGGGTGTGAGAATGGCTGCGAGACCCATTCCTTCTTCAATACTCAGTTTCGCGTCGTCGTCCCGCTGCTGAAGAAATATCCAAGGACGTTCAGGATCATCACCAACGCTATGGCTCGCTCTATCGATGTGGACAAGCGAGGTCTCGCGTCGGGCGTCAGCTACATCGACAAAACGACCGGGGCAACACGCCAGGTCAGGGCGCGGGTTGTCGTAGCTGCATGCGGCACGCTGGAGACTACACGGCTTATGCTACTGTCCAAGTCATCCCTGTTCCCGAACGGCATCGCGAATTCCAGCGGATTTGTGGGACAGAACTTCATCGAGCACCTGGACGCGAGGGGGGAAGCATACCTTCCTGCCCTCAGTTTCGTTGAGCCGTACGCGGGTGACGGCATAGGCGGCTCGCACATAATCATTCCGTGGTTCGGATACGACAGGCCAAAGAGCGACTTCGACTTCGTGCGCGGCTTTCACATCGAGCCGTCGGCGCGTCTCGGCCAGCGCCCGGATAAGAATCCGAAGAACATGCCGGGATTCGGCAAGGACTTCAAACGCGAAGTTCGCCGCTGGTATGGCACACGCGTGCGTCTGTCCGCGCACGGCGAGCAACTGCCGAGGCCCGACAAGTTCGTCGAGCTTGACAGGCAGGTGGTCGACAAATGGGGGATGCCGGTTTTGAAGATCAACCACCCATTCGATGATCACGACCACAAGATGTTCAAGCGCATACGGCAGACCTACGAGGAGATCTTCAAGGCGGCCGGCGCCGTCGATGTGAGGCTGCCCGAGGCTGAGGATACACCGGGCGCATCGATTCATGAGATGGGGACGGCGCACATGGGCGACGATTCGAAGACTTCGGTGCTGAATGGATTCAATCAGGCCTGGGACGTGAAGAACCTCTTCGTGACAGACGGCGCAGCATTCACATCCGGTTCGCACAAGAATCCAACCGCTACGATCATGGCGGTTGCCTGGCGCGCGGCCGAGTACCTTGCATCTCAGATGAAGAAGGGAATGTTGTGAATGCGCAGCGGCGGAGGGGCTCGTATTCGGCTATTCTCTATTGTCCGGTTGTGAAGCGGCGCTTGCTATGATAGACGAACCTGAGATCGGGCCCCCATCCCAGTCTTCATCTGAAACGGAAGCAATAACAACCCCAAAACGGTGGCTTCTTCCGGCGCTCATCTGTCTGGCCTCTCTATTCGTGTTTTCGTACTACGCGCGTCAGCATCCTTACGGCACCTACACCACCGAAACCGACTTCTATCAGTACTACGGTCCCGACGCCGAACGCATCGGAGCCTGGCAGTTCCCGGAGAATCCATACCAGGGGCCGGGCTATCCAGCTGTGCTCGCTCTTGTTTCGAAGCTGACGGAAGGGGACCTGTTCAGCGCAGGTAAGTGGCTGTCGGTGTTAAGCGCGGCCATGGTCGGGCTCCTCAGTTTCATTCTCTTTGCGCGCCTGTTTGGTTACTGGATAGGCGTCGGGGCTCAACTGACCGTTCTGGTAGTAACCGAACTCCCCATCTTTGCGATCAACCCCACGACGGACATCTTCTTCCTGGTGCTCTGTCTGGCGTCGATGGTGGTCTTTACAAGCGACCGATTGGCGGCGCAATCGCGCGTAGCGTTGACAGCGGTCGTCGTCGGAATCACATATCTGACGCGCTACAACGGTGTGTTCCTGTTTGTAACCTGCTTGTTCGGGATTGTACTGCTGAACGTGTTCGAGAGAATGTGGCGAGCCAGGCTCGGGATCGCGGCCGTTTTCGTCGCGGTCTTCTTGGTTACTGCCTCGCCGTGGTTGTACGCTAATTACAAACACAACGGCTCGCCGTTCTACAACGCGAACTATTTGAACATCGCCACCGAGTTTTACCCTGATCTCGCGAATGAAAGTGTGTTCCAGGACAGCACGCGGCGGCTTGCGGAGATGTTTCACTCGTTCGGCGACGTGTTCAGGCACGACCCCGATCGGATGCTGAAGCACTATCCCGAGAATCTCTCCGACTGTCTGGGCAAGACCATTACGTTGAACCTGGTGAGTCAATGGGTCGGGTGGCTTGCGATCGCTGGATTCGCGCTTGCCTTGATCGAGCGGCGATCCAAATCCGTGACGCTGGTGCTCACCTCAATTGCATTCTGCCTGTTGCTCCTGGCGCTGACGCACTGGGAGGATCGCTACTACTTCTACGTTGGAGTTATGTACTCGGGTCTGGCGGCTTATGCGTGCGCCCGCGTTCTTCGCATCGTCAGGGAGCGAGGCTGGGCCAGACATCGAGCCTTCGTTGCGCTTCCTCTGATTCTGTTTGCGGTCATGTGGTCAATGGCGTTTTCGAAGTCCAGAAGAGAACTGACCCGATTTCTGGGCACGCACCCTACTGAGATCATCGCTGCGTGTGACTACCTTAAGAGCGAGAATGTGAGTGGCGCCCGCATAGTCGCGCGCAAGCCCCACCTTCCGGCGATATGCAATGGCCAATGGGTCTACTTTCCGCAGGTGGAGTCGCTGGATGGGCTCAAGGTATGGCTCCAGGACAATCAGGTCGATTACATCGCCTTTGGGATCAGAGAACAGCAGGCCCGTCCCCAACTGTCGTTGTTGAAGAACCCCGCAACCGCTCCTCCCTGGTTGAAGCCGGTGTGGGTGAGTGAGAAGCCGCCCTTCGTGCTCTACAAGCCGCAATAGGAAATGCGAAATGCGAAATGCGGAAATCGATTTGCGAACCGCGAATTGGTGGATTTCGCATTTCGCACTTCGCATTTCGCATTTCTTCTCGCATACTATGCTAATGCGATCAGCGAAGGGGGAAATATGAAAGCCGTGTGGAATGGAGCAGTCCTGGCTGAGAGTGACAAAACCGAGGTAGTAGAACGTAATC
>JBGPFL010000785.1:0-3233 GCA_041483295.1 Blastocatellia bacterium
AACGATTTTCCTCAGACTGGTCATCTTCCATCCTTTCTTCTTTCGGGCTGATCGCTTCGGTGACTTTAGTCCTGTACGGGCGGGCCTCCGTGCCCGCTCCTGTCCGGTCCATGGTCTTGAATCAGGGGCGGGCACGGAGGCCCGCCCCTACAGGTTCCTCAATCTTAAGCGCCATTTTGATGAGCGTCCGTTTGACCGACGGCGAGTCGCATGATCGCCTCTTCACTGCACTGGCTGCGCTCGAGAACTCCGGCCATCGTTCCTTCGTGCATTACCGCCACCCGATCACTCTCTCCAAGAATCTCTTCCATGTCGCTGCTGATCATGATGATTGCAACACCGCGCTCAGCCAGGCTTCGCATGAGTTCGTAGATTTCGGCTTTCGCGCCTACATCAATGCCCCGGGTGGGCTCGTCAAAGATGAGCACCTTCGGTTCCAGGGAAAGCCACTTCGCGAGCACCACCTTCTGCTGATTCCCCCCGCTGAGATTGCCGGCTCGTGTCTCAATCGATGGGCACCTGATTGAGAGTTTGCTGCACATCCCTTCGGCCGACTGCTCTTCCTTGCTCCTGACTATCAGTCCTGCGGACGCATAGGATGAGAGCGCAGGCAGCGTGATGTTTTCTCTTATGGACATCTCAAGAATCAAGCCGCTCTTTCGCCGGTCTTCCGGGGCCAGATAGATTCCGTGAGCCATTGCATCCCGCGGCGAGCGAACCCTTATCGGTTCCCCATTCAGCAAGAGCTTGCCGTCCAGGGCAGCATCCACGCCGAAGATTGCCTGCGCCAGTTCGGAGCGACCGGCGCCGACCAGTCCGGCAAGTCCCAGGATCTCGCCCTTGCCTACATCGAAGGATACGGCATTATCCGGATACCGCTTCGTTCGGAGATTCCGGACCTCGAAATACCGTGGCTTCGGTTCCGTCTGCGGGTGGGCGTAGAAATGGCTGAGGTCCCGGCCGACCATCAGCCTGACGATTTTGTCATGACTGATCTCTTCACGCGCGAGAACGCCGGCGTTGCGGCCGTCGCGCAGGACCACGACGCGATCGGCAAGCTGCGCAATTTCGCCGAGGCGATGCGAAATGTAGATGATGCTGACAGACTGGGCCCTCAACTCATTTGCAACCTTCATCAACGTCGCCGTTTCGCTCAGAGTGAGGCTCGAGGTCGGCTCATCCATGATCAGGATGCGAGCGTTGAGAGCCAGAGTCTTCGCGATCTCCACCATCTGGTGCTGGGCGATCGACAGATTGCGAACCGGCGTTCGGCTCGAGACTTCCAAACCGAGGCGCTTGAGGTACACGTCCGTTTCGGAGTGTATTCTCGTCCGGTCGACGAGCTTGAGGGGGCCTCCCCATGTTGGCTCCCGGCCGAGGAAGACATTCTCGGCGACGTCCAGATTGTCGAGCACGTAGAGTTCCTGGTGAATGAACCCGACCCCTCTGCTTATCGCATCGGAGACCGACCGGATCGATGTCTGGCGCCCTTCGATCCAGATCTCGCCTCCGTCGGGCTGATAGACTCCGCCTAGTATTTTCATCAAGGTGGACTTGCCCGCACCGTTCTCTCCCGCCAGTCCGACGATCTCGCCCGGTTGGACTTCGAGGTTGACCCCATCAAGCGCAACCACGCCCGGGAACAGCTTAGAGATCGACTTCATTTCAAGAATGGGGTTTGTCATCGGTCTTCCTGTTCTACTGGTGCGTCGCGCCTGGGTACGCACGCTTCCAGCGTGCGGGGCTTGCGGATGAGGATGCGCACGCTGGAAGCGTGCGTACCCAGGTGTGGCTCAACGGCCGCGAAGCTGATTGAGCTTCGTTCGGAATGCATCGACTTCGGCTTTCTTGATGACGAGCGTGGAGACGATCTTTTGCTTGTTCGGCGGGATCACCGAGCGATCTCCTGCGAGGATTTTGGCCAGCAGGTGGACCGACTGATAGCCGAACTCGTATGGCTGCTGGACGACCGTGCCAAAGATAGCCCCGTCCTTCACTCCCGACAGAGTTTCGTCTTCTTCGTCGAAGCATACGATCTTGATCTGTCCGATCTTCCCCGCGTCCTTAACGGCGTTGAGAATCGCGGGTCCGTTGTAGCTCCACAACCCGACAAGGGCGGCGACATCCGAGTACTTGACCAGTGTGTCGGCAACATTGGCTTTAGCCCGGACATGGTCGGTGTCATCGGTGCGGACATCTATGATCTCTACCTTTGATCCTTGAAGCGTCTCCTTGATCCCCTGGAGTCGCTCCTGCGCATTGCGCGCGTCCATCTTCCCAACAAACACCATGATCTTGCCGCCTTGCGGCAGGACTTCTTTGATCAACTCGCCCGCCTGGCGGCCGGCCGCCGTATTATCGGTGCCAATGTAGCAGGCTCGATCGCTTTCGGGAGCGTCGCTGTCCTGCGTCACCACCACAACCTGCTTGGCGATGTCGTTGATCATAGGTGTCTGATTGCTGGGATCGACGGGACTGATAGCGATGCCGGAGACTCCCTTGGCGAGGAGGTCGTCGATGATCCGCCTCTGTTCGGCCGCGGTATTATCCGCGATCCTGAACTCGACGTCGACATCATTTAGCTCGCGATCGGCCGCTTCACAGCCCTTTCGCGCGATGGTCCAGAAATCCGAGGCGTTGTTGGTGACGAATGCGACTTTAAACGTTTTCCCGCTAACTCCCCCGCCTCCGCAAGAGGCGACAGAAAGGCTCAAGAGCGCGCAGAGGCACAGCGACACAGTCGTACGAATCTTCATTTTTCCTCCCGATGAATCTCAGTTCTTAGTCTTACCATTCTCACTCGATCCATATCCCAGCGGATGGCTCAGCCGCCATTCCCAGTCAGTTCGAATAATAGTAGGCAGGTCCGGAAATGAGGGGCGCCATCCGAGCACGGTCTGTGCCCTGGCGGCGTCGGCGACCAGGTGCGACGGGTCGCCTGGGCGACGATCTTCAAACTTGACGGCAATCGGTCTCTGCGTCACCTGGCGGGCGGCTTCAATCACTTCAAGCACAGTATGCCCATGCCCGCTGCCCAGGTTCACCTTTTCTGAGTCGCCTCCGGATCGGAGATAGTTCAAGGCCAGAATGTGAGCCGAGGCAAGGTCGGAGACATGAACATAGTCACGAACCGGTGTTCCGTCAGTCGTCGCATAGTCATTCCCAAAAACCGAAACGGCCGGGATCTTTCCCCGCGCCGCATTGAGCACGTTAGGGATCAGATGGGGCTCGGG
>JBGPFL010000786.1:0-3231 GCA_041483295.1 Blastocatellia bacterium
ACTACAGCCGCGTCGGTATATTCGACGAAAGCCACCTCAGGTTCTTCACCCTGAAGACCGCAAAGGCACTGGCTGCCGATGCAGGGCTCGACGTCATAAGCGCCAGCGCCACGCCGATTCCTCTCCCGCTGATTCTGCCGGCTACAAGCAAGGGCCGAGTCTTCAGCTTTCTTCACATGCTCAACTGGGGTTTGACCAGATTACGAAAGACGCTTCTCGGATATCAGTTTATTCTTGTTTGCCGGCCCAGAACCTGAATTTGTCCGGGACAGTGACAGAGTGAAACGAAGACAAGCATGTTGAGGTCCAGAGTCTCCTTATGGGGGTTGCGCGTTCTGGCCGCGCTCGTCGTGGCCACAGCGATCGTGGCTCCTTTCTATCTGGGGCGACGAGGTGCTCCGAGTACCAATAACGCACTCGTTGTTCCGAATACACATGACATGGCTCAGCACCTGGCGGTGATGGAACAATTCGACAAGGTGCTCAGGACCGGCACACTCTATCCTCGATGGCTCCCCGATGTTAACGATGGCTACGGGCTCGCCTGGACCAACTTCTATCCCCCGGGGTTGTACTATGTGACCTCGCTCGTAAACGCGCCGGTGAACAACTGGATGTACACGATGTTCATAGTGTCCATTTTCGGTCTGGCTGCGTCGGGTTTATCTTTCTACATCCTCTCCCGCCTGTTCTATGGCCAGCTGGCCAGCGCAGTCGCAGCACTGCTCTATATGGCAGCCCCATATCACGCGCTTGATCTTTACTGGCGAGGAGCGATGCCCGAGTTCGTAGGTTTCATACTCCTGCCGCCAATCATCTATTTTGCGTTCAAACTGAGCACGTGCGGAAAAGCTCATTATTTCGCTGGGCTGGGCTTCTTTCACGGGATATATATCGTGACCCATTTCCCGGTAGCGTACTTGATGACTTACGTCCTGGCTTTCTATGCGGTAAGCCGCGCGGTCAGAGAGCGCGATTGGAAGATCGCCCTCCGGATCGGATTGGGAATAGCCCTCGCCCTACTGCTCGGATCGATATACTGGGTCCCGGCCGCACTTGAAGCGAACCAGATAGCGGAACAATTCAGCCGAATTTACCCTTACCATAAGTCCTACATTACTCTTCTGCCGGGAGGGGACAACTTCGGGGAGGTTCTCAATGTGTCCTTCGCAGCTCAGGCGGTGACTCTGATCGTGGCCATCTGGCTATTGTACTCAGTGCGCCGGTCCGGAAGCGATGTGTCGCGCGTCTCCCCGGATCAAGAGCGCGCGCCGGCGGGGGACCAATGGCCTCACACGTGGCAGTGGATCGTAATGGCGATAGTAACCACATTCATGTGCACGTCTCTTTCAATCTATGTTTCGAGGCTCATACCTAAGATAGACGCAGTCTCATTTGCATGGCGATGGCTGGTGATCGCTATATTCTTCACGTCGCTGGTTGTCGCGGCTGCGATAGACCGCCTGACTATCCCGGGATTCCTGATCCCAGGGATGTCGTGGGTATATCGAATTGCTCTGACCGCGACAATTGGGTTGAGTGTCTGGTGCACCGTGGAACGCGTCATCCTTCCGACGCATTCACGCCCAACGCTGATTCGTCCCCAGAACCTTCTCGAGTCGGGGTTCACCCCGGCGGGTTCGACGGCGCCTCAGTATTTGCCGCCCGGTCCGCTTGCAACCATCCAGCCTCCGTCGGGCGAGGTCCAGGTCGTTCGCTGGGAGCCGTTGCATCGTGAGGTCCGTGTCGAAAGCGGACAACCTGCGATACTGAAGCTCAAAACTTACAACTTTCCTGGCTGGACGGCCCGCGTGGACGGGCAGCCGGCGCCAATATCGAGCGACACAAACGGCGCACAGATCATGAACCTCTCCCCGGGTGAGCACACAGTGGAAGTATTCTTCGCCAACACGCCGGCCCGGACTCTCGGCGGTGCGCTGACCGGCGCTGCGTTCTTGACTATCTGCGGGCTGATCGGTGTCGACTCAGTCAAGCGGCGAAGGACTTCGGCTAAAGGAGCTGCCGCGCAGAAGTCGAATTTGTCGGAAGCCTGCCCGGCCGCACGGGACGCCCCAACAGACGAAGAGACATCATGTCCTATCGAGCGTTAGACGCGGCTGACCTGCTTCCGGCGGAAATCGGGTACGTGTTTCGCGGTTTGGGCTACCTTTGGTTTACTTGAAATCGCTTGAGGTTGTACTCTAGTCTCGCACTGACTGATTGAGAGCAATAAGCGGGGGCGCACCTTGAACGCGGCGGGTGCGCGAGCCGAGAGGTCAGCCGCTACAAGAAGGAGATCTGGCCATGAAGCTGATGAGTAGATCCGTCTTCACAGTCTTGACGTTTAGTATGATATTTGCGTTGCTCGCCACGTCTTCGCATCCAGCCGTGCGAGCGCAGACCCCAGCGCCCCCACCGCCGCCTCCGGCGCAGACCTCAGCGCCGCAGACCCCGCCGCCGCCCCAGATTGTGGCCCAGAGTATGCCCCCAGACCGCAAGGCCTTTCTGGATGCCAATCGCGTCTCCGATCCGCAGAAGAAGATCGAGGCGCTGCAAAAGTTCCTGACCGATTTCCCGAAGAGCCAGATGCTTTACAGTGCGCATGAATCTTTGATGAACGCATTGCTTAAGAACGCGCCTGAACAAAAAGAGAACATCCTGCTACACGCGCAGAAGGCCATCGACACCGCTCCCGACTTCGCCAGAAAGTTCATCTGCAATCAGGTCGCTAACGACTTGATCGAAGCGGGCGTGCTGCTCGATAAGGCTGAAGAGTTTGCCGTCAAGGCCCTGTCCTCGACCGAAGCAGAACTGGCAAAGTCCTTGCGCCAGGCCCGCGCATCATACCAAACGATAATGGGGCGCATATACCTGAAGAAGGGTAAGACCAAAGAAGCCGAGAAAGCATTCAAGGCCGCCCTTAATACTGTCCCTTCCGGTGATGCCAACTCGACGAACGTCCGTGCAGCCACTCTCGGTCTCGCAGAGATCGCCGAGAAAGAGGGCAAATATGATCAGGTGCTCACCCACCTGTCTGCGGCAGCCATATCCGGACGGATGGATGCGTCAGCCCGCGCGAGGCTGGAAACCGCCTATCGCAAGACTCATCAGGATTCGCTGGCGGGGTTGGATGAGATGCTCGATGCAAAGTACGAAAAAGACTTTCCCCGTCCAATCAAGGTGGAGCCTTATAAACCTACACCCGCACGCACCGACAGAACTGTCCTGTCA
>JBGPFL010000787.1:0-3212 GCA_041483295.1 Blastocatellia bacterium
AGAACCGAGTTGAGTCCGGACGAGATCGAAGGTATCGGCTTCTCGGGACAAATGCACGGCGCAGTACTGCTCGGCGAACGCGACGAAGTACTGCGGCCCTCGATCATCTGGTGCGATCAACGAACCGGCCAGCAGTGCATTGCCCTCACCGAAGAGATAGGCGCCGAGCGGTTGATCGAGTTGACTTGCAATCCCGCGTTGACCGGCTTCACTTTGCCGAAGCTGATGTGGGTCCGTCAACACGAGCCTGAACTGTGGGCCCGCGTGAACAGCGTGCTGTTACCCAAGGACTACGTGCGCTTGCGGCTGACCGGCGACCGCGCCACCGATGTAGCCGACGCTTCCGGGATGCTGCTGTTCAACGTGATCGGCCGGCGGTGGTCCCATGAGATGCTGGCGGCGGGCGAGATTGACGAGCGATGGCTGCCGTCGGTCTTCGAGTCGCCCGAAATCACCGGCCAGGTTTCAGCAGAAGGCGCGGCGGCTACCGGATTAAAGAAGGGGACACCGGTGGTCGCGGGCGGAGGCGATCAAGCCGCAGGCGCGGTCGGCATGGGCATAGTGCGGCCCGGCGCGGTGAGCGCGACGATTGGAACGTCTGGGGTTGTTTTTGCGGCTACTGATCGTCCGGCGCTCGACCCGGCCGGGCGTGTGCACACCTTTTGTCACGCGGTGCCAGGCCGCTGGCATGTGATGGGAGTGACTCAGGCGGCGGGCCTGTCGCTGCGATGGTTCCGCGACCAGTTCGGGGCTGGGCTTGACGACGGCCGCGATCCCTACGACCGTTTGTGCGAAGAAGCCGCGAAAGTGGCTCCAGGAGCCGCTGGCGTCCTGTGGGCGCCTTACCTGATGGGCGAGCGTACGCCCCACCTGGACCCCCTGGCTCGCGCGGCCCTTGTGGGTCTTTCCGCAAGTCACACTCGCGCGCATGTAGTCAGGGCCATACTGGAGGGCGTAGCCTTCAGCCTCCGTGACTCAATCGAGATCTTCCGCGAGATGAAGGTGCCGATCGAGACGATTCGGCTCGGCGGAGGGGGCGCCCGCTCATCCGTGTGGCGGCAGATACAGGCGGATGTCTACGGCAAGGCGGTCGAGATAGTCGAAGCTGAAGAAGGCGCGGCCTACGGGGCGGCCTTGCTTGCCGGCGTCGGCGGCAAAGTGTGGGCCTCGGTCGATGACGCATGTGAAGCCGTAGTTCGCGTGGCCGAACGCGTCGAACCCGATCCCGGAGCGGCAGCTTTGATGAATCGGAACTACGACCGTTTTCGCGCGCTCTATCCGGCGCTGCGAACTCTGCCGGAAAGAACGAGCGCCGACTGAACGCGCAACAAGTTGCTCGACTCGTGTCACTTGAAGTTCTTATCAGCCCGACGTCTCACTTTGACCACGTCGCGCGAACAGACGTGTTTGTCATCGCGCGGCCAGTTAAAACTCGAATGTCCTATCCCAGGTCTGGTTCACCGCGGAGGCGCAGAGTCCCTGAATCAGATCTCTGCACCCACTTTGCGTTCTTGCGCCTCCGCGGTGAAGCGGCTTTCGCGAGGGTACCGCTTCCCCAATGGACACAAGCCGGAGACTAAAGCTGTCCCTGGCTTGTGGCGCAAACTCCTGACCTGCGCCCACCGGTGACTACGGGATTGAACCCGAAACCGCACCTGCGTATACTTGCGCGGGTCTCCTTCGTCAGCCGGTGGAAATACCGATTTGGTCAAGGGCGACGAAGGCGCTTCTCGTGTTGTCTCGCAGCTCGTATGATTTTGCAGCATCGCGGTGAGTTGCTGCGTGTTTAGGCAGCCACCGGATAATGGCACGGCCAGGCGGCGGTGATCCGCATTGCACTTGGCGACATCGAACAGAAACAGGAGGAGAATATGAATCGGATTGTGATTGCGTTCTCTGCTCTCGCATTGATGACAATGTCCGCATACGCCCAGCAGCCCAGTCAGCCGCTTCCTCAATCCCAGTGCGGTCTGAAAGAGGCCACCTCCCCAAGCGTCCGTGGAGTCCGACTTGGAATGAGTACCGAACAATTGCTCGCCTTGTTTCCAGGCAGCGCCAAGAGGAGAGATCTCAGGGACGCGCTGGAGCGGGTAAAGACAGCTGGCAGTGAGGAGACTGCGCGTCTGTCATTTGATGCCGTGGCTGATGCCAGCGGAGACAGTTTTGCCGGGGTTGATTCAGTCGCGGTCGGTCTAAACAAGGGTCGAGTAACAGAATTTACTGTCACTTATGTAGGACCGACCTGGCGGAACGTCGATGAATGGATCGCCAGGCTTTCCGAATCATTGAAGCTACCAGGTGCGCGAAAGTGGGTGGTTGGGCCAAACGAGAATCCCAACAAAATCCTCAGGTGCAACGGGATTGAGATCGAAGCCGCGATACAAGGCGGTGGTGGATCGATCACGATACGAAATACAGAATATGTTAAAGGAGGGGAACACCACAGGAATCCGGGAGAAGAGAAGAAGCGTCGGGAGTTCAAACCATAAGTGGCCAAACGGCAACGCCTGGAAAACGTACGGCCATGCTTCAATATCGATGGCAGCGGGAACTTCTATCTCGCCGACCTGGACGGGTAGGTCGTCTATCAGTTTAGTTCGGACTTTACTCTCACGCCTAACCAGCCCTTCCTGTCACAGGGTGGCGGCACGATGCCCGACCAGCCGGAGTTCATCCTGTGGGTGGACGACGCGTGGGTCACTAGCACGGCTTAGCACTGAAGAGGACGCAAATTAGATTGGAGCGGAAGGATCGGAGATAACAATGAAGAGAAGAAAGCAGCTCCGCGTAGTCTCTATTTTCCTATTCGGCTGTGCCGCCTGCTTAATGCTGGTTGATGGTCAGAAAGCAGCCTCCCGGTCGAAGGCTGCTGCCAATTCAGTGCCGCAGACCGATGCCGCGGGTGTCTACAATGTCAGATCGTTCGGAGCCAGCGGTGACGGGAAGACGGTCGACTCGCCCGCGGTCAACAAAGCGATTGAGGCGGCCGCCGCGCAGGGAGGCGGCACCGTGCGCTTCCCGGCCGGCAATTACCTTTGTTTCTCGATCCGCCTCAAGAGCAACATCTCATTGTACATCGACCAGGGCGCTGCCATTGTTGCCGCCAACTCGACCGACGCCAAAGGCAGCTACGATTCTCCCGAGCCGAATCAGTGGGACAAGTATCAGGACTTCGGCCATAGCCACTGGCACAACAGCCTGATCTGGGGCGA
>JBGPFL010000788.1:0-3206 GCA_041483295.1 Blastocatellia bacterium
CTCGCAGTGAACGTAATCGTTTACTTTGTGTGCCTCCCCGTGACCGTGCAGCAGGATAAGGTGCTGAATCGGGCAGCGAAGGACGTCGACACCTACCTTGAGCAGAATAGGGTGATTTTTGCTGATGATCGGGTCAGAGGGAAACTGAAGGAGGTAGGCCCATACAGGCTTCAGGTTGAAGCCTTCGAAGAGGAGCTCAAGACTGACCCTGAACGGCAAGCTGAATACAAGGTTTGGCTGCGGGGCACCGACGTTGGCAAGATGCGCACCGAGATTGAGCGCATGATTGGCACGCTCAAGGATGCGTGGGACGATCGCATATTCACGAAGTATGGCCTCGCAGGCAGGGGGGAGTGGCAGGTACATCAGTTCTTGACCTACGCATTCTTGCACGGAAACACAAACTTCATGGGTCTGGTGTTCCCTCTTCATCTATTCGGCAATCTACTGGCACTCTTCGCAATCGGCATGAGCCTTGAAGACCTCTGGGGACGAGGCCCCTTCCTGCTCTTCTATTTGGCGGGGGCCATTGTCGGCGGCATTCCGACCGCGTTGAGTGCGCCAACGGTACCGCTCATTGGAGCGTCCGGGGCCATTCTTGCGACGATGGGCGCCTTTCTTATCAGGCTGCCGCACGAGAAGCTGAGGATCGCATGGGCGTTAAACCCTTTGGCCATGATCACTATCCCGGTCATTGTCCTGGTAGTAATGTTCGGAAGACGGCCATGGGGTATCGTCAGAATCAAGGGCTACTTCTATCTCATATACTACTTCGCCACACAACTAGTGCTGTGGTTCATCCTCACGTACAAGGGGGGTAAGGTCGGAGGGACGAGCTTCATTTGCCATATCGCCGGGTTCACGTTCGGCGCAACCTACGCGTATATTCTGAAGACTACTAAGTACGAAGAGAAGCATATCAACCCCAGGATCGAAGCAAAGGTCTCTTTCTCAGCCTCACCCGGAGTCACGCAGGCTCTCGAGCTGCTCGACAGAGGCGAGGTTTCTATCGCAGAGCGCAAGCTTAAGGTTGAACTCGCGAAGAACCCGGACGATCCAACCGCGATGCTCGCGCTGATCCAGGTTTATCAGCGCAAGTTAGACTACGATCAGATGAACTCCGCCTACGCGCGCCTCATCCGATATCATCTCGCCCATCACGACAAAGAGGCGGCTCTCTACGCCTACGATGCTTTGCTAACCGCTTTCCCGGACGATCACGTCAATCCCAAAGTCCCGATCCGCGATTGGCTTTCAATCTGTGACTATCTTCGCGAGTCGAACATGATTCGCGAAGCGGCAGTCGAGTACGAAAGGCTGGTCAAATTCCATCCCAATGATGCCTTGACCGTCTCGGCCTGCGTGTTTGGCGGAGAAGCCGCTCTTCAGGTTCACGACAACGCCCGGGCTCTCAAGTTATTCGAAACGGCTGAGGCGCTCCGCCCGGGAGACGGATACGCATCTCGCGTAATGAACGGCGTCGACAACGCCAGGAAACGGCTCAATAGCCGACCGAACTGGGTGAAACAGCCGATCAAACCGCAGGCCCTGGGGAAGGACCATGATGAGACGGATGTGCGTTTCTGAGTCCCGCCTTGAGAACGCTCTCTGCATTGATCTGACCGGGCACGCCTGTTTTCACTTGTGACCGGATCGACAAAATCCTCGTAGCATCTTCCGCGCTCTTCATGTAGAATGAGTCCGCTTTAGACACTTCGGACAACTCCCGCCCGAGAATCAACCGGCGGATATTAATAGATAATCGGAGACGACAAGGGATTATGCGTGCTCTACCATCTCACGGCAATGGGACAAATCCCACAGATCCGAATCTCGACCTTCCCGATCGGGCATCAGTCGTTGCGCCGTCGGACGGCGGCAAGCTGATCGTGCTAACGGCGCCGCTCACTGAAACGGTCGATCATGCCGGCTATTTCATGCAGATGGCGATGGCATCGCTACCGATCTGGATGGAGTTCGTGCTCAACAGCAAGTACCCACAGTGGCGGCAGGTCGAGTACAACGAAGATGGCACGGCCCGCTACATGCCCGCCGGCGTTCGCCTGGTCGAGAAGTCCTTGCTGCGCGAATACAGCAACTGCGACATCGCAGCTTGCTTCCCCGACGATTTGCATAAGTTCGTCGGTCCCAATACTCGGGTGGTCGCGGTGTCGACTCATAATCCGCTTGGGGTCACATTCGCGGCCGGCGTCTATACATCGATCTTCGGTTCGTCGAAGATGCCGATCAACTCGCACTACTCCAGAGACATGTTCGCCAAGATCAACTCCAGTCCCTATCGGAAGAACTTCAAGGTCATTGTGGGAGGCTCGGGCGGCTGGCAGATCACCAAGACCAACACCTATGACGAGCTTGGCGTCGACTGCGTAGTCGAAGGACGCAGCGAATCCACCGATACGATGGATCTGTTTCGGCGAGCTATTAATGGAGAGGAACTTCCGCGTCAGATGGAGGTCAAGCATCCGACCGATCGCGAGCAGATACTCTTCCCCGACACGCGAACGACGTTCGGAGTTGTGGAGATGACGACGGGCTGTGGACGGCGGTGCCAGTTCTGCGTACCCGACCTCAACCCGCAGATCGACCTCCCCAAGGAGAAAATCCTTGGGGCCGTCCGGGCAAACGTGCGGGAAGGCAACAAGCAGATATCTCTTGCAACCGAGGACATGTTCATCTGGGGTCAGGTGCACACCGACACTCCGTTCTATTTTCCCAATCGCGAAGCGCTGGTGGGCCTCTACTCCGACATCGTAAACACTCCTGGCGTAGAGCAACACCTGCTAAGCCATTCCACGATCGCGCCCGCGGTCGTCGATCCGAATCTGATCAAGCAGCTCTCAGAAGTCCTGTTGGACAAGAGTCCTATCCATCTTCCACTCTTGAGCACTCACCCGAAGAAGAAAGTGCTCTCGCCGCTGATCGGACTCGAGACCGGCTCTTTGACCATGGCCAGGAAGATCATGCCGAGCAAGGGCGTCCCATTCTCCATCGACGATTGGCCAAGCGTAGTGCTCGAAGGCTTGCGAATAATGAACGAGAATAACTGGTTTCCGATGATGACCCTCATCGTCGGCAATCCGGGTGAAACAGACCAAGATGTGATGGCGACACTCGACCTCGTGTACGAGATAGAGCGGCGCGGTCTGTTTGCTTTCCTGGTACCTTCGATCTTCACTCCGTTGCAC
>JBGPFL010000789.1:0-3204 GCA_041483295.1 Blastocatellia bacterium
CGTTGGAGCACGGGCTAAACTGTGAGCGGCTCTAATGCCTTCAGGCGCAACTCGCGAGTGGCTTCCTCGGGTTTGCCGCCGCCGAACACAGCCGAGCCGGCGACAATCCATTCGGCGCCGTGCCTGACGGCGGTACCAACATTGTTCAAGTCGATTCCGCCATCAATCTCGATATGGACGTTTAAGCCGCGAGCTTCAATCATACTCCGCAGGCGGCCGAGCTTGTCAAGCGCGGTGCTTATGAAGCTCTGGCCGCCGAAGCCCGGGTTTACCGACATCACCAGCACGTAATCCACAAAGGGCAACACCTCTTCGATGGTCACCAGCGGTGTTGCTGGATTGAGCACAACGCCGGGCCGACAGCCCAGATCGCGTATGGACTGGACCGTTCGGTGCAAATGCGCAACCGCTTCGACGTGAATCGAGATCATTGAAGCGCCCGCTCGCGCGAACTCGCTGACATAGCGGTCGGGGTCGCTTATCATCAAATGGCAATCGAGCGGCAGATCGGTCGCGCGCCTCGCGGCCTTAACGATCAGAGGACCGATGGTGATGTTGGGGACGAAGTGTCCATCCATCACATCGATGTGGATAAGCCCTGCGCCGCCTCTCTCGGCTGCCTGAATCTCTTCACCAAGCCTGGTGAAGTCGGCCGACAGTATCGAAGGAGCGATCTCAATCATAAACGTCGTTTATCGTTTCTCGTTTCTCGTTTCTCGTTTGTGGTTTATTCGCGCAACCAAGGTTTCCCGTTCCTGGAAACGACAAACGAGCAACGATAAACGAGGAACGCGGAACGATGTTCCGTCTCACTCTTTGTTTGAACGGGCCCGGTGCTGACCACAATTGTGAGCGCCGATTCCTTCTTGACCGATGAATTTGGGCCGGGCCTGGTCTCAATGACCGTGTTGGGAGGAATCCTGTCGTCGCTTCTGCGCTGGATCTTGACGTTGAGCCCGGCCTTCAAGGCGATCTGCTGGGCTTCAGTCTCGGATCTCCCGATCACGTTCGGCACCCGAGTGTCGCCGCTGCGGAAGAGTGTGTAGATGGTGACCGTCGCACTCATGAAGAACGCGAGCGCAAGCACTATCACCATTCCGAGCCTGCGAGATAGCGTAACAGCAATGCTGCCCGCCCCTGACCCACCGGCGCCCTTTTCTCTGCTCATCGCCGGAGAGTCTAGCAAGGGAAATGCGAAATGCGAAGTGCGAAATGCGAATCTAACAATCCCGAATTTCGCATTTCGCAATTCGCATTTCGCATTTCCCTTTCCCTTGACACTGGGTTGGGCGAACTACATACTCTGCACATTCGTTTCGGAAAGTTCGTTGACGAAACATGGGCAGCGTCGTCACGACCAGCCGCGCCGAAGCTAAGCTGGAATGAGGTCTTTTCGTTCAAGCAGGGCCGGGAGAAGATATGAGCACACCCATCTCCAGTGCGCAAGCTGTGCCCGTCTCAGATGCGGCATGGGAGGCGATCCAGGGGGCCTGCGACCTGCAAGTACATGTCGCCCCCGACGTGATCGCCCGCCGAACGGATGACATCGACCTGGCGACGGACTTTCTTGGGCGCGGGCTCCGGGGCTTCGTGCTCAAATCGCATTACGTCCCCACCGCGGAACGGGCGAAAGTCGTCGCACGCGCTGTGCCGGGTATCGTGTCCTACGGCGCAATCGCGCTCAACCATAGTGTTGGCGGCCTCAATCCCGTCGCGGTCGAGATCGCAGGCCGTTCGGGAAACAAGATCGTCTGGATGCCCACGGTTGATGCTGCCAATGAAACGGCGGGCCGGCTGGACGGCGGCAACGACAAGCTGCCGTTCTGGGCTAAGATTCAGCGCGAGATTGCCGCGGCCGGCATCACGCGGCCCGCGATGACCGTGCTGGATGCAGAGGGGCACATCTCCGGAGAGACTCGCCAGTGCCTTGAACTCATTGCGAAGTACAACATGATTCTGGCGACCGGACATCTCGGACGTCACGAGATCTTCCCGCTGGTCAAGGCGGCGCGCGATTTGGGCGTGAACAGAATTGTCATCACCCACGCAGAATTCCCCTCGCAAAATCTGACGGGCGACGAGCAGTCTGAACTGGCGCAGATGGGCGCGATCATCGAACACTGCTTCACGACATATCACACGAACAAGGCTCCGTGGGAAGCCGTCTTCGCCAACATTCGGCAGGTCGGCGTCGAGCGCAGTATGCTATCGACGGATCTGGGGCAAGCGACCAATCCGCCGGTGGCTGAAGGCTTCGCGATGTACGCTCAGAAGCTGCTCGACGCGGGCTTCACAGTCGCCGAGATTAACCGGATGTCGGCCGCGGTTCCGGCCAGTTTGATCGAGTAGAACCAATCAGGGAACTACATGGATTCTGAAAAGGACGTAGTCCTCGTCGTCAGCGCCCACGCCGCCGATTTCGTTTGGCGGGCCGGGGGCGCCATTGCTCTCTATGCTTCGCGAGGTTGCCGTGTGCGGGTGTTGTGCCTTTCATTTGGCGAACGAGGCGAGTCAGAAAAGCTCTGGCGAGAGCCGGGAATGACGCTCGATCAAGTAAAGAGAGTGAGGCGAGGGGAGGCTGAACGCGCCGCTGAAGTTTTGGGCGCGGAGATACGTTTCTTCGACGTCGGAGATTATCCCCTCCGCCCGACAGGTGAGCTGGTCGAAGAACTGGTTCAGGAATTTCGCCGCGTTCAGCCCACCATCGTTCTTACGCACTCGTTGAATGATCCCTACAACGGGGACCACGGCGTGGCAACGCGCCTGACGATGGATGCGCGCGTATATGCGCAGGCAGCCGGCTATCCCAGCGACGCAAAGAAACTCGGCGCGCCGCCGCTCTTCCTGTTTGAGCCCCACCAGACCGAGATGTGCGAGTTCAAGCCGCAGGTGCTACTCGACATCACCCCCGTCTTCGATCTGAAACGCCAGGCGATGGAGTGCATGGAGGCGCAGGAACACCTCTGGAGCTACTATACCGACGTCGCCAGTCGTCGCGGCACTCAGGCGGTACGCAACTCAGGAAAAAAAGAGATCAAGTATGCGGAGGCCTATCAGCGCATCTATCCGCAAGTCACGGACAAGTTCTCATGAGCCCTCAGATCATCCGAAAAATCTCCCGCGCTGATTCGGAGGTCATCCGAATGCTGGGCGAACAGGGCGTCGCCACGGTCCACGAAGCGCAAGGGCGCACCGGGTTGATGC